>DAIUKI010000129.1:0-7523 GCA_036848255.1 Bacteroidales bacterium
ACCTATTCGTGAAAGAGATAATAATAGATAATCAATTTATCATACCATACCAACACAATTCATTATATGACATTGGGGCTATCGGTGGAGCTAATCGGACTCTAAATAACTATGAATCTCATCCACAGATCATTAGGAACAAATTATTATCGTTTGGCCTTGATTCTTCAAAGGTAGTGGCATTAACCAGCAAAAAGACAACCTTTAACAGAACACTGGTCAGCGCTCTTGCCGTGCGTGAATGGTTAAAATCTTCAGGCCAGATTGTGAAAGGTGTAAATGTTGTTTCGCGGGGAATTCATTCACGACGGACCTTGATTACATACAAAAGAGTCCTGAACAACACAGATAATGTCGGGATAATTTCACTCCCTGAACGAGTGGAGGGAGATTCAGGTAAGAATTCAGTATTCAGAATACTTATTGAATCAGCAGATTATCTGTATTATAACATAATCCTCCTACCTTACATGTGTTCTTCCAATTAACGTCTGGTTGCAGCTTAGGAAATCATTTCCAGGATTAAGCTGCAAAAGAATCCTGCCAACCATATTTTTTTACTTGTTGAAAAGAGTTTTATTAAAAATTTTCATTCAATGTACCAAATTCTGAATTTTATCGTTTAATTTACAGCATTAATCAATTTTTCAATTCAGTTAGTCAAAAAGAGATATCTATGAGGAAGGGTTTGATGGTATTGCTATGCCTAGCAAGTACAATTGTTTCAGCAACAGATTATTATGTTAGTTCATCCGGCAATGATTCATCAAATGGCCTTTCAACATCCACTCCATGGAGAACTATTGCAAAGGTTAATTCAGAATTTGCACGAATGGTTCCCGGAGACAGGATCCTATTCAATCGCGGGAACACTTTCTACGGTACACTAATGATTTCCAGGTCAGGATCTTCAGGAAGTCCGATAACCTTTGAGGCTTATGGAAGCGGAGCAAATCCTGTTATCAGTGCATTTACAACCATCTCAGGCTGGACAAATGAAGGGAACGGAATTTACTCAAAAGCCATTTCTGTTGAGTCTGCACCCAATATTGTAACTCTCGACGGAGTAAACGTGCCTATCGGGCGCTATCCCGACAAAGATTGGCTATCGATTGACAGTTATTCAGGGAATATTTCTATAACTGATGCGGCGTTACCTGCATCACCTGATTGGGATGGCGCTGAGATCGTAATAAGAAAAAATAGTTGGGTAATTGACAGGAGTTTAATTACCAGTCATTCGGGTTCAACAATAAATTATAAAAGCGCCTCTGAATATCCTTCTATTGAAGGATTCGGATATTTTATACAAAATCATTTGAGAGCCCTGACCACACTTGGGGAATGGTACTACGCTGGAGGAAAGTTTTATATGTATTTCGGATCGGTTGATCCTGCCACTAAAATAGTAAAAGTGAGTTGTTTAAATAAAACCTCACAAATTCAGGTCAAAGATTATATTACTTTCAGGAACATGACTTTTGAGGGAGCCAATCAGTCTGCATTTTTTATTTCCTCATCGAGCAATATCACCATTCAGGATTGTAATCTATTATACTCGGGTGATTGCACAATAGATGGTGGTACCAATAGTGGGAAAACCTCAGTGGGATTAAAAATACTGAATAATACAATAAATGAGGTTCAGAATAATGCTATCCTCTTAGAGAAAGAATTCAATGGCGCTTTAATATCCGGGAACCGCATAAGTAATGTTGGAATGATCCCAGGTATGGGTGGCAGTGGTGATGGCCAGTCCATAACTATAAATTTGTATGGATCAAATCATATAGTTGAATACAACAGCCTGACAAATCTGGGTTTCAATGGTATCGATTTCGCCGGAAACAACATAAAGGTCCGAAAAAACCTTGTTAACCAATGGGCTTTGATAAAGGATGATGCCGGAGCAATTTATACCTCCGCATATGGTTCGGTCTATTGGACCGGAACAGAAATTTCAAATAATATCATATTAAATGGTATAGGTGCACCAAATGGAACAGTAGTTAGCGATGAAAGGGTTTCAGGGATTTATTTAGACCACCACAATAAAGATATATTGATACAGGGAAATACAGTATTTAACTGCGCAATTGGGATATTTGTCAAGAATGGTCAGGAAATAAAGATCTATGACAATTTGTTGTTTGCAAACCGTGAAAATCAGCTTCATGCAAACCATACCTCTGAATATCCTGATTCACCTCTCAGGAATGTAGATATCAAGAGGAATATAATGGTCGCAAGAGAATCTGATGCAAAGGTTCTTGATTTTAATACCTATGTTAATGAGGATGATCTACGGCAATTTGGCACAGCTGATTATAATTATTATGCAAGACCTATTAATGATGGTAATTCCACGAACCGTACATTGAGAACCACTGTAAACTGGTATGGAGCTAGTAGTAATGACGGCTACAGAAGTCTTGCAGAATGGAAGACATGGACCGGACAGGATGTGAATTCGAGCAAATCACTTGTGTCTATAACCGACGTAAACAAGTTCCGTTTTGAATACAACGCCTCAAGTTCAAATAAAGTTGTCACTCTGGATGGCAGTTATGTCGATGTCAAAGGAGTTAAATACTCAGGTTCCATAACTTTGCTTCCATATACTTCAGCAGTTCTTATGGTCGATCCAAATCCAGCCACTCCTCCAACCGCTCCAGCATATGTAAGCTCTGCAATTGAGAATGGCGCTCCATCAATAATCGAACTGAATTATACCTTAACCCTTGCAAATATAATTCCTGCAACATCTGCATTTTCAGTTCAGGTTAATTCTGCGGCCAGAAGTGTCAGTTCTGTTTCTATATCCGGAGCAAAAGTATTACTTACCCTTTCAAGCCCTGTAGTCTATGGAAACACAGTCACAGTTGCATACACCGTACCTTCCTCAAATCCTTTGCAGACTTCGGCAGGAGGGAAGGCAGTCTCAATTGCCGCCCAGGCTGTGTCGAACAGGGTAAACGCTGTTGCACCTCCTCCAGTGGTTGTTACTCCTCCAGTCGTTGTTACTCCTCCGGTTGTTGTTACTCCTCCGGTTGTTGTTGTTCCAAATACTCCGCCGGTAGCAGTGGTTAACTTTCTGGCGGAAAACTATTCCGGGTTTACAGGCGTACTAAATGCAAGCGGAAGCTATGATGCAAACAAAGATAAACTTACTTATTCCTGGAAAATCCCTGATAATTTCCCTGTCTCTTCCACAAACAGTTCTATAATCGAATATCTTGCCCCCGTTATTAAGAGTAAACAGACAGTTGAATTTGTTTTAACGGTCAGCGATGGCAAAACCACACAATCAAAAAGAATTCCTGTTGATATACTTCCTTATCAGCCTGACCTCAAAACGGCAGAGATCAGCTCGATAGAGGCAACTGATTTCAATCTGACCGACGTACCCTCAAAAGCAGTGGATGGCAATACCAGTACAATGTGGTCATGCAAGGGAGAGGAACAATCCCTGGTACTTAAACTAAAATCACCATTCAACATCAAACATATAATGCTGGCATTCAATCCCGGGCAAGCAAAAGAAACTTACTTTGACATATACTGCTCGACCGATGGGGAAACCTGGGATCAGGTACTTGCGAAAGCAAAGTCCTGTTCATTCTCGGGTAACCTCCAGATATTTGACTTCCCCGATTCAAAAGCCGAAAATGAGTATAGTTTTATCAAGCTTGTCGGGCTTGGAAATTCAATTGACAACTGGAATTATGTCTCAGAGTTCAGAATCTTCGGTTATCCGCAAAATTTTTCGTCAGATTACGAGGACCTGATTGTAAAGATATATCCCAATCCGGCCAGCGACATCGTCAATATCCTGATCGATGAGACCGGTTTCAATCCCGACTTTATTAAGATCGTCACTATGACGGGGAAAGTGATGTACAGTGATAAAATCGATCCCGGAATCAGACAGTTTCAGGTGCCTCTCAGTTTATTTCAGGGTGTCTATATTGTTCAGATGGGTACAGGTGAAATTACAATGTTCACACAGAAACTTATTGTAAGCCGGTAAATCCGGATCAAACTTACAATTCACTTTGTATTTCCAAGCACAGTAAAATCGATCCTCCTGTTATTTTTCCTGTCACTATCCTGGTAATTCGGCGCTATGGGTCTGGTGCCCCCATATCCTGCCGCCTTTAGTCTAATCCGGTTCACCCCGTTATTTACGAGATAGTTTACCATTGCCTCTGCCCTCTTTTTTGATAAAAGCTGGCTGGAGTTTACCGTCCCGGTATTATCTGTATGGCAGCCAACCTCAAGCTTAAGATCAGGATATTTTACCAGAATTCCCAGTACCAGGTCGAGAATCTGCGTTCCCGACGAGGTAAGGTTAAAGTCATTTGCCCTGAATAACAGGTCAGAAGATGCTCCGAAAACTTTTTCCAGGTTATTCAGCTCCCTTTCTGCAGGATCATCAACTATAACAGGGATAACCCTTGCATTCATGAAGCCGAGACCTGATATTTCATTATAGGAGGGATATGTTGCCATCAGGCTCAGCTCTTCAGCAACTGAATAACTGTAACCCTTTTCAGCGGGAAGAAAATGTTCTTTCAGTGAATATTTCGCAGGCAGATTTTTGAAAGCCTTATCATCGGGTGCCAGCTTCGTTTTTGAATTGAGTATCTCGAGCCTGTATGCAACATTTTCAGTAAAGTCCTTTTCTGCGGAATAGACATTTTCAGCAGTCGCGTGGTCATAATCAAAAATGTTTATTCCCGGTGCAGACTTAGGCTTCTGGTTGTCAAATGTCTCCTTTTCCGCTCTGCTGCTGAAAACCTTTAAAGGTTTAACGGCACAATACTGGCGTATCACGCCTGTTTTATCATCCCTGACCATGAGCCCGAGTTTAACTTCATAATCTCCCTTTTCAGCATAAGTGTGGTTCATGATTTCCCCTTTTGACCTGTTGCCGTCTCCAAAATACCATGTATGGTTAAGGATTGAAGATCCGGGAAAGTTTGATTTCAGGCCATCGAAGCTCACAGACTCTCCGGCTATTGCTGAAGCGGGAGAAATAATCACAGGCTGTTCTATATCCCTCAGATCAAGGTCATATGATAATTTTGAAAAGAATACCCGACCGGTTTTTTTGTCAACTGCATCCAGCCTCACGGTGTATTTGCCGGGACCTTTAAAGCAATGTTCCGTATTTTGTCCGGTGGCAGTGGTTCCGTCTCCAAAATTCCACACAAGCTGAAGATACCTTCCGTCAACAAAAAGTTTATCGTCCGAGGTGAATTTGAAACAATACTGGTTGGCCCTCTGGTTATCGCAGTAAAACAATTGGTGAATATTTGTCCTGAATTCATAAATATCGACCGAACTACCCCTTTGTGATGAAAAATAACCCTTGCTCATCACAGAATCGCATATAAACCCAAAATCATCAGACTCTGAATTAATTGGAGCATCCAGACGAACCGGAGCCAGCCATTTGCCGTTTTTCTGTCTGGAATAAAAAATATCTTTTCCCCCGAGTCCCGGATGACCATCAGACGAAAAGAACAATCCCCCATCCCCTGAAGCTGCAGGATAAGACTCATTCCCCGCGGTATTTATTTCAGGACCCATATTGACAGGATCACCCCAGTAATCAACGTTCCAATTGCAATAATAGAGATCAGTGCCTCCTGCACCGGAGGGATTATCTGATGCAAAAAAGAGCATTTTCCCATCTGGGGAGATGGAAGGAGTTGTTATGTTAAAGTACTCATTATTAAATCGCAGGTCCAGCACCTTAACCCAATCGTCTCTTTCCAGTACTGCCGTGAAAATACCAAGCTTGTTTCTTGGACCTGAGCTTTCATCAAAAGCTCCGTCGACTTTAAGATTTCTTGAAAAGAAGATTGTATCGTAATTCTTACTGAATGAGGCGGGTCCGTCATTATACTTTGTACTCAGGCTTTTTGAAAAAAGCTTCACTTTTCCAGAGACCGTATCAACATAGCTGATCTTCAGGAGGCCCTTTTCCTCGGAAGTCATGTAGTTCCTGACAAGATTCCAGTTCCTGTTTGAACAAAATACCAATCCGTTCTTAAAATATACCGGTGAAAATTCATCATTTTTTCTTGAGCTGAATCCGGTTACATCAACCGTATAGGTCTCCGACTGCCCCGATACAAGCACCGGGAGCATAAATGAAATCAGAAACACTAAAATAAATTTTATTTTCATGTTTGTTAATTAGAAATTCAAGGGACTTATTGCCTGTACCTTATAACGGAATTCGTACCTGAGCATTACCTCGTGCGATCCTGAACTGAATGTCCTCAATTTGGCAAAATCATAGTCATAAGTGTAAGCGAACCTTATCTGGTCATTTAACTGGACCTGGAACATCCCTATTAGCGAGCGGTTGCTCCTGTACGAAGCTCCGAACCAGAAACGATCCATAACCCTGAAATTTGCATTTACATCGTAAAGAAGCTTGTCGCCTGGAGAGAAGGCAATGAGGGCCGAAGGGAGAAATTTGAGACCAGGAGAAAGATCAAAAAGATAGCCGGTGTTGAATAAGTAGTAATATTCACCCATGTTATTATTGATGACATATTTCTTCTTATCAACATCAAATTTATACCCCAGGAGTTTGGGTATTGAGAATCCTGCAAAATATCTCTGGTCCGAATAATAGGCTCCGAAGCTGAAAGCAGGAACAACAAAACCCTTGTCATCGGTTAAAATGAAATCATCTTCGGGGTCAAGAACTATCGATTTGGACCATGCAGTATTTGTTATGGCTATTCCTGCGCCGAGTCCGAGGGAAAGGGTTCCTTTCTTTAAAGCAACCTTATACGAATAGTCAGCCTTTATATGGGTCTCTTTTGTTATTCCTATTTTATCACTCATTACAATCAATCCCAGTCCCATCCTGTCATCCCGGAAAGGTGCATCGGCAATAAGTGTCATTGTTTCGGGGGATCCTTTAACTCCTACCCACTGCTTCCTGTAAAATGCAGCAACATTTAGCACACCCCTGTTTCCTGCTGCTGCAGGGTTAAGGACAAGCGGATTAAGCACATACTGGCTGGTTAAGGGGGTTATCTGCCCACAGACACTTGCTGGAATAAACAGCAGGAAAAATATCTTGATTATCTTTCTCATTTTAGTGTTTTATTACAAAAAAACCTTTTATTGTTTTTATTTTTTCCGATTTCAGGATATAAAAGTAGGTGTCATCAGGGAGGGGATTTCCATTATAATCAACCCCATCCCAGAGATTGTCATACTCATCATTCTCAAATACTCTGGCTCCCCACCTGTTAAAAACAATGAATGACATTTTCCCCATTCCATCAAGACCCTTTATTTCAAAGAAGTCATTATTCCCGTCAAGATTTGGAGTGATCAGTGTCTGCAATATAACATCATTTATTATTATCATCACTGTATCAGTCGATTCAGAGCACACTCCGTTCGTAACACTCCACAGAATCTTATTTTCGCCCATAGAAAGTGCCGATACGCGGGTTGTGTTACTGTTCTTGTCTGAAATGACACCG
>DAIUKI010000130.1:0-7502 GCA_036848255.1 Bacteroidales bacterium
TTTCTTCCTTCCGTAATCCCGTGCGAGCGTCAGCATCATACCCATATGGTCAAGCTCCTTCTTCATATCTGTGTTATGAAGGCTCATGTACCCTTCGCGGCCTCCCCAGAAAACATAATTTTCTCCGCCAAGTGCAATCGTTGCATCAATTGCATTTTTAAGCTGGACCGCGGCATTTGTGACAACTGCAAAATCAGGATTGGTGGCAGCTCCGTTCATATACCTCGGATTTGAAAATAAGTTGGCGGTTCCCCAGAGTAGTTTGACCCCGGTCTGCTCCTGAAGCTTTTTCATGACCGGAACAAACTTTTCAAGACGCTTCTCAATATCGAAAACTGATCCGTCACCGCCTACAACATCCACGTCGTGAAAGCAATAATAAGGGGCTCCGATCTTTGTAATGAATTCAAAAGCAGCGTCGAGTCTCTTCTTTATTTTATCTTCAGAAGGCAGGTCCTTCCACGGATAATTATGAGTGGCGTTGCCAAACTGGTCCGTTCCGTCCCCGCAGAATGAATGCCAGTAAGCAATAGCGAAGCGAAGGTGATCCTTCATCTTTTTTCCGGAAACAACCTGTTCCGGATTATACCATCTGAATGCAAGGTGATTTTTGGATTTTTTACCCTCGTATTCGATTTTCCCGATACCGGGATAAAATTCTTTTTTGCCTAGGTAAGTCATAACCGATATTTTTTGAAAGTATAAATTTCAAATCCATAAACCGCAAATTACACAAAGAAAGCGTAAAGTCAGCCGTGGAAGATTTAAATATTTTTCAGACAGCTGAAAGAATTTCTTTCCATTTTAAATATGCATCGTCATATGAGCTGACTCCGGATTTATCAGGCTCGGTTCTTCCAACCGGTTTTAACCCGGCAAAGGCTTCCTTTTCCGATTTGTAAAATCCGCAACCTATCCCTGCTCCCCTTGCTGCCCCGATCGATCCATCGGTATTGTAAAGATTTATCTCCACACCGGTAATGCACGATAAGGCTTCCCTGAAAACAGGACTGAGGAACATGTTTGCACTTCCAGCCCTGATAAGGCCCGGATCAATCCCGGTCTCCTTCATAATATCGAGGCCATATCTGAATGAAAAGGCTATTCCCTCCTGTGCAGCTCTGAACAAATGGGCATTCGTATGCCTGTTGAAGTTAAGTCCGCTTATCCGGCATCCGATATCCCTGTTCATAAGTATCCGTTCGGCCCCGTTCCCGAAAGGGAGTATGACAAGGCCGTCCGATCCCTTAGGAACTTTCAAGGCAAGAGCGTTCATTTCGTCATATGAAAGGTTATTGCCTGTATTTCTCTTAAGCCATGAGTTCAGGATGCCTGTCCCGTTAATACAGAGCAAAACCCCCAGCCGCTGTTTATCAGATGAATGATTAACATGAAGGAACGTGTTCACCCTTGATTTGGGATCAAATTTTGTCTTATCGGTGACACCGTAGATGACTCCCGATGTACCTGCTGTTGCCGCCACTTCGCCAGGTTCAAGCACATTCAGCGAAAGCGCATTGTTCGGCTGATCGCCGGCACGGTAGGAAACCGGAATTCCTTCAGGGAGACTCAGTTCTGATGCGACGCTTTTCAATAAACTGCCCTGGACAGAGAATGACTCCTTCTGATCCGGTATCAAATCACTGCTGAAGCCAAAGAAATCCATGATTTCAGATGAGAGCCCGCTTTTTTTGAAATCCCAGAAGATTCCTTCTGAAAGACCAGTGAAAGTCGTGACAATCTCTCCGGTCATCCTCATGGCTAAATAATCACCCGGAAGCATTATCTTACTTATCCTGGCAAACAGTTCCGGCTCATTCTCCTTTACCCAGGCAAGCTTTGCAGCGGTAAAATTACCCGGCGAATTGAGCAGTCGGGAAAGACAGAATTCACTACCGAGTGAATTGAACGCACTTTCTCCATACTTAACGGCACGGCTGTCGCACCATATAATTGAAGGACGAAGAACCCTTCCGTCATTTCCGACAGTTACGAGCCCGTGCATCTGGTATGAGATCCCAATTGCTCCGATACTGTTTTTTTTTGCCCCAAGCAGATGGGTGCAGTCAAGAATTGCGGTTTTCAGATTCGACCACCAATCCTCCGGTTCCTGCTCTGCCCACCCTGGATTAAGGGCAATTATCTTCATTTCATCTTTCGGATAAAAGGCTGTGGCAAGGCAATTACCTGATTCCCCGTCTATGACAGAAGCCTTCACTGAAGAGCTTCCTAAATCTATTCCAAGGAGGAGCATATTATTTCGTTTTTTCGGTTATTATCAGCTGTTTCTTAACGAGGATTCACGTATTATCAATGAATGCTTGAGCACTATTTTGCTGTAATTTGCTGACTGCGAATTATTCAATTTCTCAATCAGTGCAGTAGCGGCAATCTCGCCGATCTCCCTTGCAGGATAATCAATTGTCGTAAGGTTCGGACTGATTACCTGACTGATGGGTTCATTATTAAATCCTGCCACAGCAACATCGCCGGGGATCTTAATCCCGGCCTCCTGTAATTCAAGCATGGTTGCTACAGCTGAAGTGTCGTTTGACGCAAAAACCCCGTCCGGTTTAAGGTTTTGTCTGAGAACCTTTTTCATTATGTCCCTCCCCGACTGACCGGTAAGGTCACTTATAAAAACAAACTTCTGATTGAAATCAATTCCATTGTCATACAAGGCCTGCTTATATCCCCTCAAACGTTCAGAATACACATTCCGGTACAGGTTTCCGCCCAGGTGAATTATCCTTTTGCATCCCTGTTCAATAAGATGTGCCGTGGCATCATACCCGGCTTTGAAATTGTCGATTATGACACTCATGCAACCCTGGCAATCTGCAACACGGTCAAAAAATACTACAGGGATATTCTTATCTAACAGTTTGTTGAAATGATCAAGACTCCTGGTGTCGAAAGCAAGTGAAATCAAGATACCGTCAACACGACTGTCGAATAGAGTGGAAACACAGGAGACCTCCTGTTTTACAGATTCCTGCGATTGGCTGATTATCAGACCATACCCATGCTTGTTAGTTATCTTTTCAGCTCCGGCAATTACAGTGGCCATAAAATAACTGTTCAACCTGGGAACCACCACACCAATGGTTTCAGTGCGCCTTTTCCTCAGACTGCTGGCAAACTTATTCTGCTGATATCCCATCTCCTTTGCCGCAGCACGGATCTTTTTCTTCGTATCCTTATGGATATGAGGATGATCCTTCAGACCCCTGCTTACTGTTGAAGGCGAAATATTAAGGGCTTCAGCTACATCATAAATCGTAACATCCCTGGTGGATTTCATAGTGATCCTCATGAGCTGACAAATTTAATATAAAATGGCAGATTGTAAAGTAAATTTAAAAATTGTCGCAATCGGTTGCATTTTTTTGAAAACAAATTTGATTTCAGGAATTAGTTGTTTAATTTTATAAGACGGATTTGACCTGAATTCCAAATTAAAAAACGCTCCAACTCTTAATACACTGATAATATGTAATATAATGTTTGCAAAAACTAAACTAAATCACAAAATGAAGAAACTACTGAACAGGTTTGAAAAATTCACTGTTGTTATTCTTTTAAGTTTGATCAGCGTTAATGCTTTTTCGCAAAAAATTGCTTCCCTGGAGGTCAGCCTTACAAAACCTGCATATGGACTCAATGTGCCGGTAAGCATAAACCTTGATGAGGTGACCTACCTGCCTGACAGCCTTTTAACACTTTACGAGATCAGGGATAAAGTAAGGAGGGCCATCCCTTTTCAGATTGAATCAGGCTATCCCCGGAAGTTGACCTGGATTGTAGCAGCCCAAACCATTGCAGGTGAGAAACATATATATGAACTCATAAGGGAAAAGCCAGATCAATCCGCAGCAGTAAAAGCTTCCGTAAATGACGGAGCTCTCATCATTCATGCAGGCGACAAAAAACTGCTTCAATATTATTTCAGAACACTTTACCCTCCCAAAGGTGTCGACACCTCCTATAAGAGAAGCGGATTCATACATCCGCTCTGGTCACCCCGCGGTCAGGTCCTGACTCGCATTCAACCTCCCGATCACTATCATCATTACGGCATCTGGAATCCCTGGACACATGTTGAGTATGAAGGAGATACAATTGATTTCTGGAACATAAACACAAAACAGGGGACCGTCCGTTTTGCTAAATTTGTTTCAGTGCAGGAGGGACCTCTCTTTTCGGAATTCGGAGCACTTCATGAACATGTGGTGTTCAGGAAGACGGGGATTGAAAAGGTTGCACTAAATGAGTTACAGAGTGTAAGGGTTTATGCTCCCGATAAGACCGGAGATTTCTTTATTGTCGATTTCAACATGCAAATGAATTGCGCAGATGAGAATCCGGTAAAACTTCTGGAGTACCGGTATGCCGGTCTGGGTTGGAGAACCACCGAAAAATGGGACAATAAGAACAGCATGGTGCTTACTTCCGAAGGGAAGACACGCAAGGATTCAGATGGCAGCAAGGCACGCTGGTGCATAGTCCAGGGAGAAATTGACGATGAATACGCCGGAGTTGTGATGATGTCGTTCCCAACAAATTATAATTTCCCGGAGCCATTGAGGATATGGCCAGAGAATCAGTACAACCGTGGAGATATGTTCGCAAATTTCTGTCCGACAAAGGATATGGACTGGCTCCTGAGTCCAGGGAAAATTTATGCTCTGAAATACCGGTTTCTTGTCTTTAACGGACGTGTTGATACGGAAAAGGCTGAGAGTGCCTGGTACTATTTTGCAAATCCTCCCAGGGTGACGATAATGAAGGTAAACCAAAACTAAATTCAAATCTTAAAAAAATATCGCAATCGATTGCATAAATAAAATATTTTTATAAATTTGGTTTGACTAACCTGTTACACCGGATTTTTATATATTTTGCTAGCTTAAAAAACTTTAAATTAACTCTATAAAACACACATATTTTTTCAGTCATAAACAAGAATATAAACAGTTTTGCATCCATATGGGTACTCAGTCTGCTGACAGGAAGGCATGTGGCTATTAAACAAAATTAAATAAATATGAAAAGAAGAAAATTTATTTCCAGTTCGATAACGGCAGCAGCTGGAACAATTATTTTACCGACTATTGTCCCTTCATCCGTTATTGGCAAGAATCCTCCAAGCGACAAGATCAATATCGGGTGGATCGGATGCGGCAGGCAGGGAAGAGGTGACATTTCAGACACAATGAGGTTTGACACCGCCATGGTGGTGGCTGTTGCAGATGTGGATTCAAACAGGTTGACGCTTGGCAAACAGCTGGTTGAAGGTTTTTACACAAAAAAAACCGGTAACAGCAATTATGTCAGTGTCAAAACCTTTGGAGACTATAAAGATCTTCTTCTCGATAAATCCATTGATGCGGTAATGATAACGACTCCCGATCACTGGCATTCACAACCTGCAATTGAAGCAGCACTGGAGGGAAAGGATATTTACCTGGAGAAGCCTACCTCACTTACCATTACTGAAGGAAGGTTACTTAGTGAAGTTGTAACCCGCAAAAAAGTAATACTTCAGGTTGGAACACAACAGCGTTCAAGTTCACAGTGGAGATTTGCTGCGGAGCTTGTCAGAAATGGCAGGATCGGAAAACTGCACACTGTAAAAATAGGGCTCCCCGGTGATCCTGCCGGCCCTGAAGCACCTGAAATGCCTTTACCTAAAAACTTAAACTACGATATGTGGCTGGGATCCACACCGGAAGTCTATTATACTGAAATACGCGTTCATCCGCAAAAGGATTTCGACCGTCCGGGGTGGCTCAGATGCGAACAGTTCGGGGCCGGGATGATAACAGGATGGGGTCAGCACCATTTTGATTCAGCCGCATGGGGCATGGATACCGAATTGACCGGACCAGTCTCAATAAATGCTGTCGCCCAATTCCCGAAATCAGGTCTTTGGGATGTCCATGGCGACTTCATGTCGATAGCTGAATACAAGAATGGAATAACACAACTCACCAGCGGATCATATCCCAACGGAGTAAGGTATGAAGGAACTGATGGATGGATCTTTGTTACACGTGGCGGCTATACAGCAACATCAAGCGATCCGGTTGTTCAGGACAAAAATCAGAAAGCGCTTAATGCCAGTGATCCAAAGATCCTGACCTCTGTAATCGGACCAAATGAAATACATCTTTATGAAAGTAATTCACAGACCGGAAACTGGCTCGACTGTATAAAATCGCGCAAAGAACCCATATCACCCGTTGAAATCGGACATCGTGCATGCACCGTATGCCTTGTCACCCATATTGCCATGAAACTGGGCAGAAAACTGAACTGGGATCCGGACAAGGAGAAATTCGTGGGCGATGACGAGGCAAACAGTCTGCTTTCACGTCCACAAAGAGCTCCCTATGGAACAAATTTCATAAAGCTGTAATATTGACATTATGAAAAAACTAATATCGGGCGCACTTGTCATTCTGATGGGTGCAATAATCCCTTTATCCGCATCGGCTGCCAAAATAACTGCAGAAAAGATCGGTTCAAAAATCAACGTTACAATCGATGGTAAGTTCTTTACCAGCTACATTTTCTCAGAAGATGAAAAGTACCCGTTCTTTTACCCGGTAAATGGTCCTGTATCGGGCGGCTCGGTCACTTCGATGAGAAATGCCGTATATCCTCATCACACTTCCCTCTTTTTCGGATGCGATCTGGTTAACGGAGGCAACTACTGGCAGGAAGGTCTGGAACGGGGCAGAATAATCTCAGTCAATGCCCAGATTGAGAAACAGGGTAGCGATTCGGTTGTAATAACTGATGAATGCATCTGGAGCCGGCCGGGAGCCATATCACCGGTTAAGGATACGCGCCGCTATATTATTACTTCTCCTTCTGCAACAGTGACGCTGATCGATGTGGAAATCACAATGGAAATGCTGATGGATGTCAATATAAAGAAGACCAATCACTCTTTGTTCAGTGCAAGGATGGCAGCCGACCTTGCAGTTACAAATGGCGGCACCATGATTAATGCCGAAGGAGCGAAAAGCGAAAAGGATACATTCGGGAAAGGTTCACCATGGATAGACTTCTACGGAAAGAGAGGTGCAGCAATTGAAGGGCTTGCCATAATGCAACATCCGTCAAATCCCTGGTATCCATCCCCATGGTTCACCCGCGATTATGGATTCATGTCGCCGACACCGATGTACTGGCCGGCAAACGGAGAAGAGACTTTCATGAAGGCTGGAACAAAGCTGCTGCTGAGGTACAGGGTTTTGGTGCATGCGGGGGATCACCTGGAAGCTAAAATTGCCCGGGAGTTCGAAAAGTACAGATTACAGAAGTAATTACAATGTAATTACATGTAATTTGTGCTAAACGGAACTGCTTTCCATACTTGAAAAAGGCACGGATTACAACCGAGTCCCGCTTCAGCGGGATGAGCTCGGCGAAGCCAAATCCGCGCCAGCGTTGGTACTAATTACCCACCCCCAACCCCTCCACCACAAGTC
>DAIUKI010000131.1:0-7395 GCA_036848255.1 Bacteroidales bacterium
GCTAATTTAATAACCAATTCCATAAGAACCTTAACATGAAGTTTGTTAATTCTATTATTTGTAGATATTTTCAGTACTTTTAGTTACTTTTTACATTCACAGACCCTTTAAAACCTGTTAAAATGAAAAAGAATGAAACTCCTGATAATAAGAATGTTCATGATTCTCCTGATAAACAGGAGTCAAAAACATTAAGCAGACGCAAAGTCATTAAAAGTTTGATTTTTGCACCGATCCAGATAAGCTTGTTTCAAAGTATTATAAAACCTCAGGGAGCCGCCAGTCTGTTTTCAGGTGTGAAAGACATTCCCGTAGATAACCTTCCGGAAATTCCCGGGAAACTGATTGAAGATCTGTATTCACCCAATCAACCCATTGGAAAAGGACAGGGAATTATACCCGGGCGCGTGAGCTGGGTGTGGAATCCTAAGGCAACAAATCCCTCATGTGCCAATCTGCCTGTTTCAGCCGGGATGAGTGAAGATAAATATGATGCATGGTTCATGGACAAAAATACATACCAGGATATCGTCGACAGGATGCTTGCAGAAGGACTATGTTCAATATCAGGCAAAAAAAAGACAGTTGATGCATGGAACAGTATTTTCAGGTACCACAACCTGAAAAGGGGGAAAGGAGATATTACCTATAAAACAGGTGAGAAGATATATCTTAAGCTGAACAGGACAGCCGCTTCAGGAGCGATAAATCAGGAATATGTCAGACAGAAAGATAAGCCTCTGGCCCTGGCATTCGAGACATCACCTCAAGTTGTTCATGCTATGCTCAGGCAACTGGTTAATGTGGCAGGAGTACCTCAGGAGTCCATCTATGTGGGAGATACCATGCGGAACCTTTACCAGGATGAATATTTAAAATACTTTGCCGAATTTCCAAAAGTGAACTATCTCTCAAGTTTCGGCAACACCTCCGGAAGGATTAAATCCGGAGAGAGTGCCTCAGACCTGATCTTCTATTCAGACAAAAAGAGTGTCATGAGTGAAGCCGGTTCTGATAAGCTTTACGCTGTAATGGAGGAGACTGAATACCTGATCAACCTTCCGGCAATGAAAGGGCATAATCTGGCGGGAATTACCCTTTGCGCCAAGAATCATTTCGGAACACATGTACGGCCCAGGGCCGCACACCTGCATCCAGGACTGAACACCGACAGCAGCAGGAAAGGTTACGGTTATTACAGAGTGCTTGTAGATATAATGGGCAACAGGTATACAGGTGAAAAAAACCTGTTTTACATCCTTGATGCCCTGTGGTCCGGGTCGAACTGGAACGGACTTCCGGTTAAATTCCTGATGCCACCTTTTAACAATCACTGGAGCTCTTCACTTATGCTGTCACTCGATCCGGTGGCAATAGAATCTGTTGCTGTCGACTTTCTCAGAACCGAGTTTTCAAATCCCCAGCATACTGTTCCATATATCAGCGAACCCGGTGTGGATGATTACCTGCACCAGGCGTCAGATCCGAAAAACTGGCCTGCAGGCATCGTCTATGCTCCGAATGGTGATAATATCCCTATGAAGGGCCTCGGGGTTCATGAACACTGGAATAATCACATGGACAAGCAATACTCACGTAACCTGGGAAAAGGAGAAGGAATTGAGCTTGTAAAGATCTTTCAATCGGCCTGAAGCGAAGTTTTCTATTCAGCCCAAGTCAAATTTTATCACCTTTAGCAATTATTTCTTCCAAAATACGTCTTGCACGCTCAGGATTAAAAATACCGCATGAACAAAAACGAGCCAGAGTATTTGAAGCTTCTTCCGGGGATCTCCTTCCTTCACAGACCATTTCAATCATTTTCTTTGCCATATTAAAAGAAATCATGCCATGGCCGCACATTGTTGAAAGGGAAAGCACCTGAGAATCTGGCAGATTTTCATGGGGATCATTAAATTCAAGAGAATATTCGATACTGTGGCGTTTTATTTCGCAATCAGTGGCTACTTTTTTTGAACTTTCTATCGAAGCGCTCAGATTTACTGAAAGCCCAAGATCTGCTTTAACTACATCCTTCAAACAGGCTTCCGCATCTTCCATTGTGCCAAAAACAGCGGAGACTAACCCTGATTTACCCACGCCCTCAATTACTCTCTCCCAATTATAAATCGATTTGCGCTTCCAATGGGCAGAAGGTTTTAAACCAATTTCCGGCGACAGGGCGGAAAAACTACCATTACCCATATTTATTGGATTATGTTTTGCACATAATGTCAAAAATTCCTTCAGCTTTGGTATTGAATCTTTATCGTTGTACCCCTTTGATGGAATGGCGATGATTATAAAATCATCTTTAAAACTTTCAGCCTTACCAAACCTGTGTAATGTGTGAGTCATAACAACTAAACCCTTAATTAATTATGTTCAAACTCGTTAGTAATTCGGCCGAGCCCCATATTTGTTTTTGCCCTACAATGTGAATAACTCAATTCTGTAAGCAGCGGGGAAAGGAAATCATCATCACCTTCAGCATTGCAGCGTGTTGAGGCACCAATTACAGTTACGCTATTTATTCGCTTGCTGACTTTATTTACAGTATCTAAAATTTGTTCCACATTTTGAATTTCAGTCTTTATTTCAACAATAGCCGAGAGTATCTTTTCATCCAGAATATTTACCTGTAAATCTCCCGCTGATTTATTTAACATTAAATGAGTTATTGGATTATTCTTTTCGAATGAAATCCCTAGTCTTGCCAGTGCCCTGGTCATTTCTTGAATTTCCGAAAACCTAACCCCTACTCCGGGCCTTCCCAACTCAATAGTGAAACCAACTTCACCAGCAAGCACTCTTGAACATACATCATTAGTTTTAACCTCTTCAGTTCCACGGCCCTTTACTCCTGTTGATGTGTGTACAACAACCGGATCTGAAAATATTTGTCGGATTAGGCGAGGCATCTTCAATTCTTCCATCTCGAATGCGGAGGTGGGACATACATCAGGTTCAGGTTCAAATCTGAAACGGAATAATTTAGCGATTTTACGAATTGATCTTACCAGAAAAGGATTAAGATTTTCCTTACTCATTCCTCTTAAACATACTCCGCATTCAACGCAGGCATTAATATTTATATCTGCCCTGCTGCTTTTCGTATTAACAAAAATTGCACTAACCGGGCAAACTGCAACACAATTTCCACATGCAACACACTTTTTTTGATTGATAATCATAATAACAAACAGTGTAAGCGTAAAAGTATGGTAATTATTTATTTATAGGATACAATTTGTCAAATTCGTCCAACTTATTAACACGTCTTCTAAATTGTTCTTCAGTACTAAACTGTGCATTTAGAAAATTATGTATTATTTCCCCGGCTAGCTTTAACCCAATGATTTGGGCACCCAAGCACAAAACATTAACGTTATCATGTTCTACACACTGGTGAGCCGAATAAGTATCGTGACACAATGCTGCCCGAATGCCTCTGATTTTATTACATGCAATTGAGGCTCCGACACCGGTACCACATACCATTATTCCGCGCTCAACCTGACCTTTTAATATTTCATTTACCAATAACAATGCGATATCGGGAAAGTCAACCGGATCAGGACTGAAACATCCCACATCTTTGACATTATAACCCCAGGTTATCAGAATTTCAATCAGGGGACCTTTTAAAGGAAATCCGGCATGGTCCCCTCCAATTACAAGATTCCCGGGAGGGACTTTTGTCATGGATTCCTTATTCAGTTCCTTTAATCTATTCAAATAAGTCCCATCAGCTGTACGGATGAATGGAAGGCCTATAAATGAGGTGGTTAATAACCCTGCTTTATTTAAAAATTCTCTTTTGTCCATAATCGATATGTTTAGAATCCTGCATAACTCGTTTCACCTTTTTACCATGAAAGATTTGGATTAATAATGCCAATTAAATCGCAAATATTCACCATGTTCCTGTTTTTTAGATTTAATTTTCCTGCCAAAACCTGTGTTTCTTCATTTTCGTCACCCAGACTCGTTAAAACAGCGTCTGCCATGCTCAGATTCTCATGTCTTGTATATTCATTAACAGTTACCACTACTTTTAATCCTGCCTTTTTAGAGGCTTTAACGCCATTTTCGGAATCTTCTATAACCAGAATCTCTTCAGATGGTAGTCCCACTTCTTTTATTGCGAGCAGGTAGATTTCAGGATCAGGTTTCTTGTATTTTACTACATCACCAGCAAGGACAAGACCTATTTTAATATCACCAAGCAAAGAATCAATTATTGATTTAGCGGCTCTTTCATTTGAAGTAGTACAGATTCCAATCAGAATATCCTTTTCATTTGCTTCTTTCATAATGCGCTTGATACCAGGACGCAGTGGTAATTGACCATGTCCGATCATCGAAATAAATAATTCAGTTTTAAGACGATGAAGTTCTCTTGTCAGATTTTCCACTGAAACACCCTCTGGTATTTGATTTTTACCCTCGTTCTGAAAAAAGAACTTCATTCGTTCTTTACCCCCGGATATCTTGAGCAAGCTATGATATTGGGAAATATCCCATCTTGAACTAAGTCCAAATTTTGTGAAGGCCATATTAAAGGCTACACGGTGACCATCTTTTTCTGTATCTACAATGGTCCCATCCAAATCGAAAAAAATTGCTTTTAACTGTTGCATAAGTTATACTTTATGTCGCCTTTTCTGCACTTCCTAAGAGATCTATCCAATATCCGATCCTTTCCATTGTAGCCTTTTTGACATGTTTATCCAATTTTCCGGGATCATATACTAAAGGTCGTGCAGTTAAGAATTCAGATGTACTATCAATCAAGATGTGTTTTAAATTGGTTGACACATTGTACTTTGCTCCTCCATTCTTAATTAAACTCCTGACAATGTATTCATTTAGTCCTGTTCCACCATGAATGACAAGTGGTGTTCTTATAACAGGATAATTCAATTTCCGATAAATCTTTTGTAGTCTATCAAAGTCAATGAATGGATTTTCTGTCTTGTATACCCCATGAGCTGTGCCAATAGCCGGACCAAACAAATCGATACCTGACCTTTCTATAAAGTCAATTGATTTTTCAGGATCACAAAGTTGGGCATCATCTTCAGAAACTTGAATCTGATCCTCAGTCCCCGAGACCGTACCTAATTCTCCCTCAACCGTTATATCACCAATCATATGGCAATATTCACTTACAGTCCGTGTATTTTTAATATTTTCTTCAAAATTGAGATGAGATCCATCAAACATAATATTCGTATATCCCAGGTCAGCACATTTCTTACAAAAGTCAACATCTGTACAATGGTCAAGATGAAGACTTACCGGTATGTTAACTGACTGGGCAAGAGTCCTGTAAATAGCCACTATCACTTCTGGTTTTAAAAACCTGGCAGGAGTTACTGACGTTTGGATAATTACTGGTGCCTTTTTTTCTACAGCTGTTTCAAATACTGCTTCCATTTGAATCAGACTTGTAATGTTAAAAGCCCCAACTGCATATTTCCCATTGCTTGCTTTAATAAGCATTTCTTTTGCTGATACAATTGCCATATAACTAAAATTTCAAGTTTTCGAAATATAATCTTCCTAATTTTGCCGCTCCATGTAATGAACTTTGATCTATGTATTTATAATTATATTCACCTATCCATTTCCTTTTCACTTCGGACATATTTCGAATGTTCATTGCCCCTCCTGTCATTTTAATAGTGTTGTTGAGCTTAGTAAATTTTGAGACTTCATCAAGATGTGAGGCCATATAAAGGTTATTACCTTTTAATATTGCCATGAGGAAATTATCGCGTGAAGTATTTATATCTATACCAGAAAAACAAGCTTTCAACAAATGGGTGCTATATCTGGATCCATTCAGGAAAGGCTCATATTGAGGTTGTTCCTTATTAATTTCTTTCTTGATTACATCCGGAATATATTTTTTATAGAACACTTCATCGGACATTTCAGAACAAAAAGTCGAATGGAACCAATCAATTGATTTGCCCCCTGTATTAAGTACAAACAAGGTCAGCCATAAACCTGGCAAAATGTGTGACCTTATATTATAACTTGGAGCTCCCACCAACCGATTAAGGCATACCATCATAATATCACATGTACCTGATATATGTAATATGTCTCCCGGTTTGTTCAACTCAGAGGAGAAAGCTGAAAGAACAGCATCATTACCGCCACATAAAACTTTACATGATTCAGGTAATCCTAATAATTCAGCGATTCCTTTATCAATTTCACCTACAGCTTGATAGGATTGATATAGCTCCGGCAATTTATCCTCAGGAATGCATAGCTTTTCCAAAATATCGGAATTCCAGGTAAGATCGTTATCTCTTGTATTATATAAGCCGGTATTTGATGTGGTGGAAGGATCGATTGCCCATTTTTTTGTTAGTTTAAATACTAAATAGGTATTAGTATGGCCGAACTTAAATGTTTCTGCAAAAATTTCCGGAAGATTTTCTTTTATCCACAAAATTGAACAAAGTGAAGAGCCCCCGGAAACAGGAAGGTTTCCAGCTCTGTCAAGAAGAACCTTACTACCGATAGTTGAAATAATTTGTGATGCTTGTTTGTGTGAACGCTGATCAAGAAAAAGTATCGCTTTGGTTAGGGCGCTCCCTTCCTTGCTTATTGAAATAAGACCAGGGGTAGTAACTGAAAATGTTATGACACCTACCTTTCTTAAGTGCTCACCGAAAGATTTGCATCCATTTATTATTGCCATCCACCATATTTCGGGATCAATTTCAGCCTTCGTACCATCAATGATATTTTCGTTATAAGACTGATTATAAAACTGTTCCATTTCGAGAGCCTCATTAAAAATTCCCATTTTTAAATTGGTAGTCCCGACATCTATTCCTAGAATATTTTTACTCATCCAAATAGTATTCTTTGACTAAGTTCCCTATTTTATCAATTTCATCAGTTTGAAGCTTTTTTAAAGGTTTTCGCAGGTACCCTCCAATCAGACCCATTGCATCCATTGCACCCTTGACTCCTGCTACCCCATTTTCGCCTGACACAGATTTGTTCAATTTGATTGCAATCGCCTGGAGAGCTTTTGCCTTTTCTTTATTTCCTTTTACATATTCATTATAAATTTGAACAGGTAATTCGGGAAGGTAATTTGCAAGTGAAACAACGCCTCCGACTGCATCTTTCTCAAGCATATCATACAAAGTATTTGCTGTCCCTGTCAATACTGAAAGTTTACTGCTCAGTTGCTTTACCTGCTTACTGCTATCTTTTATACCAACTATCTCTTCGAGTTCAGCAATCCGGTTAATCAAACTCTCTGAAAGGTCAACGCCTGTAAATCCGGGGGCATTGTAGATCAGGATCGGGAATGGTGATAGTTCGATCAGATCCAAATAATATTGATAATAATCATCC
>DAIUKI010000132.1:0-7387 GCA_036848255.1 Bacteroidales bacterium
AAGTGAAGGGAGTTTTTGATCCTGAAGTATGGTTTGAGGTATCCCCTTGCATATAACAGACCCACCAGGATGGTTATATTTATGACTAAAATAAAGAATGCCGATAATCTGTCAACAGTCAGAGAAACGCTATTATGAATGAATGGCAGCCGGGCTTCAATTTTCAGTTCCTGACCGCTTCCCGAAAGCACATCAATGCTCCATATCGAAGTGAGAATGACACCTGCCGCAAGTATGAGGAGGGCACAATAATACTTTAATGATTTCGGTACGGGGAAAACAGCGAAAGTCAGAAATACAATAATAAGAAATATCAGGCCATTCATTGATCTGCTTTCTGCGATCTGAATTTGTGAACGCAAAAGTAAAAAATATTTTCGCTTATTTTCGCAGACTGAACTTTTAAAAAAATATTGCAATTAGTGCGGATTTATCGTAATTTTTAACCTTCAATAACTGTAATAGCCAGATTGAAATAATTTCCTGATGAATACAATACAATTAGAAAAAGGCATAATCCATCTTATGCTTCCTTTCCGCCTTAACAAAGGAATATCTTCCGAAACACGGAACATCGAAAATGAAGTCTGGACAAGGACAAATGAAGATGTACCAAGGCTTGATTTCCTTCTCGGGCATGTAAAGAAGTTCTTTGCAGGCAACACAGAAATGGAAAAGCCTGATGACTCAGCATGTATAATAATGAAACTGAAAACTGACGCTGTTCCTGTAAAAATCTTTAACAACAAGACTTACTGGCTCAGCAACAGGCCGTTCGATATCCATGAAAAAGCAAAGAACCTTCTAAAATATGCAGTGTATATTGATTCTACTGCTTTCAGGATTATATTGCATCCATTTACGGGAGTTGCCATCCTGATGTTCAGCATTGAACTTGTGAAACAGAGCAAAACCGGCGGGTTACCCTGTCTTGAAGATTTCATACGGATGAATTATCTGCTCAGGCTCTTTAACAGGCATGATGAATCTTTCTTCATTTCACAGAATGATAGGCCGGAAGAGAGAAACAAGGCTGTTATGCTGTCGACGGAAAAGCCTGATATATTCCATTCAAATGATACCGGGAATATCGGGTTGGAAGGCTGGAGACCCAGACATCTGATAAACTATCTTCTTCAGGAGATGAATACCAGATACTCAATTGAATTATTTGATAATTTTCACTTTTCACCTGTCTGCTACCTCCAGCCATCGGATGAAATAAAAAATGAGAGCATCATCCATCATGCATTGTTCTACCTTAGAAAAGTGTACGATTTTGACTATGCTCCGGCATCAAATGTGCTTCAGCGGGAAGAGGAAATGCTTCATCCCTACAGGCAGATCTATTATGCCTCAAGCCTGGAGGGGGCTGTTGTGCTGAATAATTGCAGCCCGTCTGATCCGGAATTCATAAGGATCTTTTATTCAAATTCTTTCCATAAGACACTGTGGCTGACGCTTCTCGGATTTCTGCAAAGATCGATTTCCCTGCAATTGATGAATGAGGTTTCCGATATTGATCCCGGTGATCATCCGAAGGTAAAAGAATATCTGAGACGATATACAAGCATCTCACTGAAGGCAATATTTTCAAAGGTTTCTGTGTTCCACCAGCATAATGACTACTACGACTTAATAATTCACAATCTTCAGATCAAAGAATTGCAAACGGAGCTGAAGGATGAACTTCATGAACTGAATAACCTCCAGCGCCAGTTTCATGAAGATGAGGTTGAAAAAAATGATGAGATTGAGAAGCAATATGACAGGAAGCTGAATATGATCCTCTTTGCTCTTTCAGTATTCGGACTAACGGAGATAACCTATTCAGTTATTGGTGCAACAGAAATGTCATTTTTTCACCATTCGATGGCACTGGGTATCCCGTTGGTCCTTGGGATCATTTTCTGGCAGATAATTTCCTTCAGAAAAAAATGATCCACTTCGGAGGAACCCACCCCAAGCCCCTCCCAGGAGGGGATCTGGGAAGAATCCTGCTTAACCAGTAACCAGCAACCAGTAACAAGGAACTACTTCACATTTAACTGCATTTCCTCTTTAGCCTCCACAACTTCAAGCACCTGGGTACTGCCTCCTTTTTCGAGATTTATATCGTGTGGTATATTAGTTTTCCAGGAACCTCCTGTGAAATCCGGAACATCTATTGACTGCGACCTGTTTGCAACGGACCATTCACTAAGGGGTGCAATTGAACTCCACAAAGCTCCGTCGTATACGTCCTGATCAAGGGGAAGTCCGTTCCTGAGACAATCTATCATTCTCCAGTCCATTATAAAATCCATTCCGCCATGCCCTCCGACTTTCCTTGCCATCTCACCAACCCGTTTAACAATTTCGGGAGTGAACTTTTCAGTAACAGCCTTGAGTTCCTCTTCATTCAACCAATCGTGCCCAAGCGCTATTCGCTCAGGTTCAGGATATTTACTGGCAGCACCTGAAGTACCGCTTATTACATGAATCCTTGAATAGGGCCGCACTGATGAAACATCATGCTGGATCATGATGGTCCTGCCCAGGTTGGTCCGGACAAGGGAAGTGTTCATATTCCCCCGGTAATTTTTATTTGCAAAAGGAGTAAAGAACTGGTCCCCTGCTGCAAGTTCGTTGGCGTGTTTGCCCATAGTGAAATCATTTGTCGACATAGAGGTCAGGTATTCCATTTTGTCACCCCTGTTGATATTCATGATCTGGCAGACGGGCCCCAGACCGTGAGTCGGATAGAGGTTCCCGTTGCGTTCCGCGTTTTCCGTGAGGCGCCACATACCGGTATAAGCCCCGTCGGATTGCCTTTCATCAAGAGGTTTCTTGAAATTGTACCCCACAAGGTTATGTATATAAGCACCCTCGCCGTGAAGAATATCGCCAAACATTCCCTGCCTTGCCATATTCAGTGTCAGAAGCTCGAAAAAGTCATAACAACAGTTTTCGAGCATCATACAGTGTTTTTTAGTCCTTTCGGATGTTTCAACAAGCTGCCATGCTTCATCGATTGTTCTGGCGATTGGAACTTCACATACGACATGCTTTCCGTTTTCCATCGCATATACAGCCATTTGAGTATGCCAAACCCATGGAGTGCAGATATAGATAAGGTCCAGATCAGGAAGTTCGACAAGCTTTTTCCAGATATTGTCATCACCGCTGAATTCCTGCGCAGCCGGCCTTCCGATCCGGGCAAGGTATTTCTGGGATCCTGCCACTGCAGAAGCCCTGAGGTCGCCCAGTGCTTTTATTTCAACCCCTTCTATATATGACAATCTTTCAACGGCCCCGCTGCCTCTGTCTCCGACTCCGATAAACCCAACCCTGACAACGGGCAGCACCGGGGCTGCATATCCCGACATGTTAAACTGTTGAGAATGAGCTTTTTTTACCGATCCGAGAATGGCTGAAAGATTGGATTCAGGTTGTTTGGGGGCACAGCCAGGCAGAAGCCCGCCGGCAAATGCACCGGCTCCGGCAACTGTTGCATGTTTTAAAAAATCGCGGCGATTGCTTTTCATAGTGGATTGAATTCAGGTTATTAAAATTTTTTGGTCTTCCGAAATTACAATTTTATTGATTATAACCAATCTGCTGACTTAAGAAGGGTATAATTTAAAATGGCATCTTCCTTAAAAATATTCCGGAACACGTCTTTACTTTATGCCCCGTTTTTATACATTTACATGGTTACTCTCCTGTTATGATCTACGAAAATGTTTCTCTTAAGAAATTCAATTCTTTTGGTCTGAATGTCAGGGCAGATCATCTTGCCACATTCAAGCTGGAAGATAATGCAATTCATTTCTTCCGGCAACATAAGGGATCTGATCAAAATTACCTGGTGATAGGCCGGGGAAGCAATGTGCTTTTTACAGGCGATTTCCATGGCACAATCATTCATCCGGAAATGGATGGAATAACAATGGAAGGGAAGAAGGGGAATGATTTAATTGTCTCAGCCGGGGCGGGTGTGGTATGGGATAATCTGGTTGAATCCACAGTGAACAACGGACTCGGTGGACTTGAAAACCTTTCCCTTATTCCAGGACTGGTGGGGGCTGCTGCTGTTCAGAATATAGGTGCTTACGGTACTGAAGTAAAGGATTCGATTGACAAGATAAGAGCGATCTCACTAACCGACGGATCGGTTAGAGAGTTTACAAACGAGGAATGCAGATTCGGTTACAGAGACAGCATCTTTAAAGGAGACCTCAGGAGAAAATATCTGATCACCAGGATTTATTTCAGGCTATCGACTCATCCAAAGCTCTCCCTGGAATATGGATCGCTGAAGGAAGAGGTCTGTAAGCTGGGTTCCATGTCGCTCGGAAATGTGAGAAAGATTGTTATCAGTACCAGGCAGAACAAACTACCTGACCCGGATATGATTGGCAATGCCGGAAGCTTCTTTAAAAACCCGGTTACAAATGAATCGGTGATTAATGATCTTAAAGCAAGGTTCCCGAAATTACCGGTCTTCAGGGATCACTCAGGAGGAATGAAAATCGCCGGAGGATGGCTCATAGAGCAATGCGGATGGAAAGGGAAGAAAATCGGAGATGCAGGCGTTCACGACAAACAAGCCCTGGTAATCGTCAACCACGGAACCGCAACGGGGAATGAGCTGTTTGACCTTTCGGAAAAGATAAGAAAATCAGTAAATGAGAAATTCGGGATCAGCCTCGAACGCGAGGTGGAGGTAATCTGAACTACCTGTAAATCCTTCTTTTATTCAATTCCCGCTGATACTGATTTGCATACCTGTTGTGTTCTGAAAGCGTTCTTGAAAAATTATGATATCCCGAAAAATCGGCTTTAGCGGCGAAATAGAGGTAATCGTGCTTTTCAGCATTGAGAACAGCATCTATGCCGTTTATTGAAGCACATCCTATCGGTCCGGGGGGCAAGCCGGCATGCTTGTAGGTGTTATATGGTGAATCCACTTCCAGGTGTTTGAAAAGGATCCTGTTGACATTAAAATTATTGATGGCGAATTTTATTGTCGGATCAGCCTGCAAAGGTATGCCTCTACTGAGCCTGTTCAGGTAGACACCTGCAATCCTTGGTTTCTCATCGGCCTTTAAGGCTTCCTCATCGACAATTGAGGCAAGTGTCGAAACCTCTACGGGTGTCAGGTTTGCAGCCTCACTTTTCTGAAGCCTTTCCCTGCTCCAGAATTTCCGGTATTCCCTGAGCATCCTGTTATAAAGCTTACCGGCACCCGTATTCCAGTAGAACTCATATGTGTCAGGGATAAAGATAGATATCACATTCTCAGGCTTAAAACCATCCTTGCTGTAGTTTCCCGGATCAGAAAAAAAATTAATTATCTCTGCCGAATCAGCTTCAATCTGGCCCCCTATCCTTCCTGCAAGGTCATTGATTGTCCTGACATTATTGAAGGTTATCCTGATGGGTGACTGCCTGCCTCCTCTGAGAATATTAATAAGCTCGTTATAGCTCATAGGCTTGTCGATCACGTACTTGCCTGGTTTAACAAGCTTCGCATATTTCTTCTTTTCAGCTACCCATTCAAGGATCTTTATGTTCCTTACATCAAGATTTGCCCTGACGGAATCCATTGCCTGTTCATAAGAAGCATCGTCCGGGATATAGATTGTCGCATTATCTTCTTTTGGATGGATATTTAAGCCGAAAAGTTGTTTGAAAAGAAAAACCAAGCCTATTCCCACGATAATGGCTGAAAGTGGAATTATGTATTTTAACTGCTTGCTTATCATTGTCAATGCGTCAGTTACAAATTTAAAGATAGTGACAATAAATGCTAAAACTTAACTTTTCAGATGATTAATTTATACTTTTACGGATACATAACCATATTGTTAATTAACTAAATCCGTATGAAAATGTCAACTTCTGTTTTACTCCTTTTGATCGTTATCGGCATAATTACAGGTTTCATGGCCGGAATGCTCGGAATAGGCGGAGCTATCATAATGATCCCTGCGCTTGTTTATTTTCTTGGATTATCCCAGCAGACAGCTCAGGGGACAAGTCTTGCGGTCATGCTCCCTCCCATCGGAATACTCGCAGCGTACAATTATTACAAGGCAGGTCAGGTAAACATTAAGTTCGCATTAATTCTTGCTGCAGCATTTATCGTCGGCTCTTACTTTGGATCAAAACTGGCCGTAAATATCCCACAGCCTGTCCTGAAGAAAATCTTTGGTGTATTGCTGCTTCTTATTGCAGCAAAGATGCTTTTTTCAAAATAGAAATAGGGACATTGAATGCAATGTCCCTATTTAATTATTTCAACATCAGAACATTAATCCCACACTCATCAGGAATGCATTGGGCCTGTCGTCGAGAGTGAATTTTGTACCTGCGACATTCTCAATCTGAGTCTGGTATTTCTGCAGGCTTCCTTCATACCTGAGGTCAATGGTGAGCCTTTTAATAATATCAACACCAATACCAGCCTGGTACCCAAATGTAATGTTGTTGTACCTTGCCTTGAAATCGGGATCCTCGATCAGATCTTTTGGGGAATTTATAAGGAGACGCGCCGATGGACCGGCATTCAGCCTTAGCGGACCCACTTTCAGACCGAGCATGATCGGAAGGTCGAGCTGGTTGAACTGCTGTTTTTTAATTATCTCTGCTGTAGGGTTATCTGCATCTGCGATAGTATATTCATCGGTTCTGGATGCAAAAAGAAGCTCTGGCTGAACATAAAATCCCAACATGCCGAACCTTACAAAAGCGCCTCCATGAAAACCATAATTGGCACCCTTGAGCGCATTGACCACATATTCGGTCTCACCTGATGTCAGGGTCTTTACATCCTCCATCTTCAGGTTTGTTGTACTAAGACCCGCTTTCAATCCAAATTTAACCTGTGAAAAGGCCGGAAGCACAATGAATACTGATAGTACGATTAAAATAAATTTCTTCATCATTTTTGATTTTAGTTATACATGTCAATCAGATCAACAATAAACACACAGACATAATTTTGTTGTATAACGGATAACCCCATTAAAAAGTTTCAGTTATACATCAATTTAAATTTAGCGAAGCGACTGAGAAAAGTGTGGGATCAGTGCTATTTTGCACTAAGTTGTGAGCGTATTTCCTTCTTCATCAGGTCGAATTCCTCCCTGCTGAACAGCCTTGTGAGAAAAACTATCTTTCCGGTCCGGTCGATTATCACATTCCTTGTAACACCTGCCTCCTTAAGTGCAAAAAGACTGAAAATATCAGCGCCGGGATCAAGCGCCAGAGGATATGTAATTCCAATGTCCTTTTTGAACTTCAGCACTTTTTCGAGAAGTTCATCCCTGTCAATACCAATTACGGCAAGCCCTGATTCCTTTCCGGGTTTCCAGATCTCTTCCTCGATAAATGGCATCTC
>DAIUKI010000133.1:0-7338 GCA_036848255.1 Bacteroidales bacterium
TTACATAATTGTTGATATAATTTACATCATTCACAGTTTTCCGGACCAGCGACTGGCCACAGATTTGTCATACAGATTTATTTAATTTTTTCTTAAAAAGAGGTTTAATCTTTATTAGCGGAGGCATCGTGTCACCTAGTAAAAATCCCCATGGTTTTAATGGTTCTATATTGTCGCAAATGAGTTTTATTATGGCAAGGATCGGTATGGAAAGAAACATACCGGGTATACCCCATAAAGCATTTCCAGCTATTACAGCCATTATAGCGAAAAGAGCATTGATCCTTACTTTTGAGGCAACTATTTTTGGAACGATGTAGTGATTGTCTATGAACTGGATGACTGAATAAATCACAATAATATAAATCATAAAAACAGGAGCTTTGGTAATTAATGCGACCAACATAAATATTGCAACTCCGATAATTCCTCCAATATATGGAATGACGTTGAGCAACGCACCAATAATACCGAGCAGTACAGGATATTCAATTCCAAGTAACAAAAGAGCTGAAATATTTAGTGCTGCGACTATTACTGCTTCAATTACCAGTCCAATAAGATAGCGTTGAATAACGCTTTTGGTCTTAGTTACAATAAGATTTACCTGAATTTGGTTGCTTGTGGCAAAGAGTCTGTGAATAAACTCAATTAAGATGGGGTGGTAAAATAACAACATAAAGACATAAACGGGAATTAAAAACAGAACCACTACAAGGCTACCGACAGAAACAAGTGTTTTTCCCAGTGCAGCGGTGCCGGAAGTTATTAGTCCACTTTTGGTATTTGCAAACCATTCATGGATCTTTTGTGCGTTTATATCGAAATAACCGGAGGCCCAGGTGATTGTTTGGTTGAATGCTTCAGTAAATTTATCAACCAGTATCGGCCATGATTCACTAAACCGGCTTGCCTGAGAAAAGAAAAGAAAGCCAAAAGCGGCAATGAATAATAAGGAAAGAAACAAAGTGATTACAATAGCAACTACCCTGTTTATTTTTTTCTCGACGAAAAAATTTACCACCGGGTGGAGTACAATGGCAATAATAATAGCGAAAACTACCGGAATAAGAATACCCTTTGCTATGTACAGGATGGCTATTAAAGCGCATAAGCCGACGATAAAAACAGATGCTTTTATGGAAAGCGGCAATTTCAGTTTATCATCTGTCACTTCTTTATTGAATTCATTCTTTTTTTACGGACGAGATGCTTAAAAATGACCTGACCAACTGATCTGAGAGTTCCCTTATTTCTGGCTACCAGGTTAGTGACTCCAAACTGCAGAACAACTCCGATAAGCTTTTTTAATTTACTGCCCCGTGCATTAAAGATTAATTTGTTTGAATAGAACCCTGTTACCAGCCCGACTGCAGCGCCTAAAATATTTTCAATAAGATATGGGGACTTCTCAATATTATTCAAACTGTTCGCAATAAGGTTGGCAGGCCTGAAACTTCCGACAATTGTGGAAAACTGTTCTTTCAGAAGGGTCCCTTTGTCGGTCTGCTCTACTTCCAAAGATTGAATTGCATTTTTAAGCTCTGCAACGGACGTTATTTTTTGCATGGAATTTTACTTTAGTACCTGTTTGATGAAAAAATTCCCGGCAACCTTTTTTAGCCATTTATGCATAAATAAGCGCATAACAATTCCCAGAATTCCATAAAAAGCAGCTACAACAAAGAATCCGTAATATATTTTACCTAGAATCTCCCCGAGCCATAAAGCCAGTCCAAGATTCAAAAAGAACATGAATATAACAATCAGGGAAAATACAATGGAATTTGGAAAGAGTGACGAAACAACATCCGTTGTTTTATCCAGGGCTTTAAGCTTTACCAGCTCAAAGGTGGTTTTTCCGAATTCGGCACTACTTTCCAGAATTGATTCGATCAGCTTTCCATTTTCTTCCATTTGTTCAGCCTGTGATAGTTTTAAATCATTTTAGGTTGATTCTGTTTTGGACTTTTTCGGTTCTCTAAAGTCAGAAATATCTTCCTTGACGTCTTCAAATTTTTCGGAGATATCGTCGACAAATTCATTGAATTTCTCTTTCAGTCCATCTCCATAGTCCTTTACCTTTTTAGTCATTTTATTGCGGGTAACGGAACCTTTATCCGGAGCAATTAAGATCCCCACCAATGCACCGGCAGCAAGTCCGGCAAGCAAGCCTAATAATACTTTTCCTGTATTCATAATTATGTTTTTAAATTATATAAGTCCAAACAAAATAGTCATCGATTTGTTCGCTATGTTATTTCACAATGACTTTTAAGAATGGACTTATGATTGTGTAAAAGCGTTTATTTTAATCTGATTAATTCTGAATTAACCAGGTCAGGCAATTTTTTTCCCTTGAATAAGCCTGAGTACTATTGCAATAATTGCAATAACAAGAAGAACGTGTATGAGTCCTCCGGCACTGTAACCGAGAAATCCTATGGCCCATGCGATAATTAGGACCACTGCCACGATATAAAGTAAATTTCCCATGATTTTTGATTTTTAATGATTATAATAAAACTATAAGAAGAACTACAATAAGAATAATCGCAGCACCTGAAAGATAGACACCGCTGCCTATTGCTTTAAGATTGTGTTTGATTGACTTTACTTCTTTACGTAAATCTTTCTTTTCTTCGGTAGTCAGTTTTGACTTATCCGTTGCTTTAATTTCATCTAACCTGACAATTAATGCTTTAGCTTCGGCTGATTCGGCAGGCTTTGGAGCAGGCAAAGAGGAAGGTTCCTCAGTTGTCGCTGCTTTTGACTGTAGTGGGAGAAAAGCCAGTGACAAAAATACCATAATTACACTAAGAACGATCTTTTTCATTTTAATTGATTTTAATTAATAATAGATCCACTATAATTGACATTCGATTGGATTTATGTTTTTTGCTGGAGATAATATTCAGAGCCATCATTGTTCTATATTTGAGATAATCATTACTTATCAAAGTTAGGTCTCCCCGGTCACCGAACTGTTACACAATTTCAGAAAGAATTTACATAATTCACATGTCAGGAGTGACCGCTTATTGATAAATCATTCCTCCGGGCTTTTCAATTTCGAAATCCCTGAAACCAAAATCAGTTGTCCTGAATGAGTTCATTTTAAAAACATTCTGTCCTCTTCCCGGAATTAATGGATAAAAGGAGACTGATATTTGAAATGTATTAAAGACCAGGTTCTCATTCTTTATTAAAACTCCCAGCCCTATCTGTGAATATACTTTACTGTCTCCGAACCCGGTTATCGCATCGCTTAGCATACCAAGGGAATAACTAAGATAAGGGCCGAGCCGGAATCCGAAAATATTCCACGGAGCGTATGATTGAGTTTGCAGTGTCAATAAAAAGCGATTGGTACCCGACAAGGCAGGACTGTTAAATCCCTCCAGACCATAACTGTCATTAAGAGTCAGACTGTCGGAAGAGAATCTGTTTATGCCAATAGTAATTTGAGGTTTTACAAATTGCCTGAATTTCCATTTCCCTATCTCAAATAATCCGGTAAAATAATTTACTCCTGCTGTCAGAACACCCTGTTCAATATGTGACGCCTTAAAGAATGTCCCGTATTCTAAATTGGTACTCAGGAAACCCCATTGATTATAGTTCCCAAAGTATACCCGCATGCCTAAATAGAGCCGCCCTGAATTATTTTTTATCTGATAACCACCCGTCAGCGAATATACGCTTCCAACCGGTACATCTTCTATAACACCATATTTAAATATGTATTTATCCTGAACATATCTCCTTGTAGAAATCCCGACAGTGGCTAAATAAAAATTTTCGTTGGAAAAATTATAATACGGATCCAGAAGTGCAGATGGTTTTTCAAGATATCTAATATGCAGATACCGGGCTGCCAGAATTAAATTGGTAACAAGGGCATCCTCCGTGTTGCCTTTAAAAAGCTGCAGTGCTTTGCCTGCCCAGTAGTCCTGTGTCCGGAATTTCAAATTCACGGGAACATAAACAGAATTTATGTCCATCAGGGAGTCTTTTTTGGTTTGGGAAGCGAAAGATAACCCAGCCGCCCACTTAGCCAGAGGAGAAAAAAACGGACGGTCAACATTAACGCCCCTGCTGAAATTTCCATATCCGTCAATACCCAGGTGCAACTTTGCACTGATGTAGGAATTCCGGAAATTAGGAACAAAATAGTTTGTATTAAAAGAATTAATATCCCTTGTAAAACTTCTTGAAAAGGCATTTTGAAATTCATGGCCGGTTCCTAAAAAATTCTTGTCTGCCAAACCGACATTGATCGCTGAAGCAGAAAGTGATCCTTCCGGAATTATACTCCAGTTGTCCAGCTCACGGATAAAGATATCAACTGAATCCGATTTTCCACCTGCGGGCACAACAGAAAAAGAAACCTCATGTACAAATTTCTGGTTTCGTATCAAACGTTCGGATTCTTTTACGAGCAGAGAATTGAAAGGTTGATTTCGATGGAATAGCAAGAGGTTCCGGATTGTGATACCTTGTGTTTTAATATGTATCCGATTCCCTGATTTGTTTAAGAAATTCTGTTTTCTGACAATAGTGTCGGTGGCGGAGTAGCCAAAAGGATCGAGGGTAACAACATCGATATTCCGGATGATTTTTCCTTCAAAGGTACTGTAGGGTTTTTGGATCAGTTTCTTATATGATTTTCTTCTGACTACCTGTGCCTTTGATTCGGGCGTAACCGGTTTAAAAATTAACCGGTAAATAAACCCGTTTAACCTGCTGCGCTTCGAATAGGATTCTATGTTATTATACAGTTGAGTTGAATCTTTTTTGACACTATCCTGCTGTGCAGAGGCAAGATCACTTATTGAAATTATAGCAAAAACAAGAGTGAATGATTTTCCGCACAACATTTGCACCTGAAGTTGTTACATCTTCTCCATATACCAGGTCAAAGCCTTCTCAATTTTCTGATAATGAAAAATGGTTGTAATTGCTTTTTGCAATCGTATAAAAGCAGTTTCACTTTTAACAATGTAATCAAAAGCCTGGTGCCTCATACAATTAACTGCAACCTCAATTTTATCCTGAGAGGAAAGCATAATTACTGGGATATGCGGATTTAAGGTTTTTATTTTGTCGAGTGTTTCCAGTCCATTGATAGCATTTTGATCTATGCTGTTAAGGTGGTAATCTAAAATTACTACATCCGGATTCTGAGATAATCTTTCAAGACAAAGTTCCCCTGTTGCGAAAGTTTTTATTTCTGACTCTGTATTATCAGAGAATTCAATCTCCAGGGATTTTAAGAACAAAGCATCATCATCAACCAGATAAAGGAGTATTTTTTTTTCGTTCATGTCATTCTTGTTTTCTTTATTGAATTGAGTTCTTCTTCCAGCTCTCTGCATGCTTCGCAACAAACCTCTTCAAGCTGCAGAACCAGAGGATTGACTTCTTCAAGATGTTTTTGAGTGCCGGAATGTTCCTGGATTTTTTTTGCAGTGTCTTCAAAATCCTGGTGCATTCCCATTATTGAAAATGAAGGGATCAATTTATGAGCCGCTGAGTAAACCGAGCCCCAATCCTTGTCATGCAAACCCTGCTTCATCTGCTTAATCAAAGGCGGGGTTTGTTCAATATAGAGTGAAATCATTTCCATCATGAGTTCCCGGTCGCCTTTTGTCCGTCTTTTCAAAGATGTCAAATCGACGTATTCGGGCTTTTTTGCAGGTAATGGATCATTTGATTCACGGTCCTTTAATAATTCAATTATTTTATCGTAGAGCAGCTTTTCATCCAGAGGTTTTGATATGTAATCATTCATTCCAACGGCAGTGCATTTGGCTAAATCAGCAGTAGTTACATCGGCAGTTAAAGCGATTATGGGAATGTGAGAATTCATTTTTCCGCGAATGTATTCGGTAGCTTCAAAACCGTTCATTTCAGGCATATGCAGGTCCATTAAAATAATATCATACGATTTTTTATGCAGCTTTTCTATAGCTATTCTCCCGTTGTCAGCAATATCATGTTCAAATCCAAAGTCGTCAAGGAGGGTTTTCATCAGTAATTGATTGAGCGCAATATCTTCGACCACAAGTACTTTTGCTTTATGAACTTTCGAGGTCAAAATATTCATCACTTTCTCCAGTTCTACCTTAGCATTTGTTTTGCGGAATGGCAAAACGAAACTAAAAACAGAGCCTTCTTCCGGTTTGCTTTTTACAGTTATGCTCCCACCCTGTGATTCCACTAATTGTTTTGAAATTGCAAGTCCCAGGCCCGTCCCTCCGTACAACCTTGCAGTTTCGCTGGTTGCCTGTTGAAAATTCTCAAAAATATGTTCTATTCTGTCTTCTTCGATCCCTATTCCGGTATCAGTAACTGAAAACTCAATGGTTGCATTCACTTCATCCTCATCCAGTAATTCTGCACGTATCGTAATTTCCCCTTTTGAGGTGAACTTTACTGCATTACTGACAAGGTTTAAAATAATCTGATGCAGACGAACAGGATCACCGACCAATACACCGGGAATTTTATCGTCATATTCTTTTATCAGCTTCAGATTCTTTTCCTGAATTTTTGTTTCAAACAAATGAATCATGGCAGCTATTGATGCCGCCATTTTAAAAGGCGTCTGTTCAAATGTCATTTTCCCGGCATCTACTTTAGCCAGGTCGAGTATGTCGTTTATTAATACTGTTAAAGCATCTCCGCTTAATTTAATGGCGGTTAAGTATTCTTTTTGTTTTGCGTCCAGATCTGACTTAAGAAGCACTTTTGTAAAACCTATGATTGCATTCATAGGTGTTCGGATCTCATGACTCATGTTTGACAAAAACTGCTGCTTGGATTTAACAGCATCTTCTGCTATTTTTTTGGCCTTCTCAGCGATCTCTTTTGCTTCTTCGGCAATTTTTGTAGCCGATTCAGCATTCAATTTGGCATCCTTCAATTCTTTTTCTATTCTTTTATGGTCGGTAATATCTCTTGCTACCACTACCACACCAATCACCTTTCCGTACTCATCCTTGTACACCGAGCCATTAAACAAAACTTCCGTAAGCTTCTCGTCCCGTATTGTTAAAGGTGAATCTGCTATAAAACCTTCAGCAAACACTTGTTTGTAAATTTCACGTGCTTTATCAGGTTCAGTAAAATATTCAAAAAAATCTGTACCTATCAGATCCTCACGGGTTACTTCCGTCATATCGATTGAAGCGTTGTTTATATCAGTAATTTTCCCTTCAGGATTGATTGTAAACAATGGATCAAGGCTCGCTTCTATCAGGCTTCTGGCATATTGAGATTCCTGGTTGCCGGGGGATCTTATAATTTTTATTTATTTCATATTAGTGACAAACA
>DAIUKI010000134.1:0-7315 GCA_036848255.1 Bacteroidales bacterium
AATATTTGAATTTAGAACGAGATAGCGGTTTAAAATGTGCCGTAGGCACTGGATATTTGGGATAAGTAGAGGTTTATAATGTGCCGTAGGCACAGGATATTTATAGGAGAAATATAAGAAAAGATATTCCGTCCCATCCGGGACGGAACAATCATCCAAAGATCACCACGCTACAAATATTTGGATCCTGACGGATCCCCTGATGGCCCATTTCCAATCCTGATTTGCAATGAAACATAAGGGAGGTAAATCTGAACAACAATTAAACAACAGGTAGTGAAATCAATATTCCTGTTTATTTAATCCTTGAGAATTGTGGATCGGTCCATTTTATCTCCGACCTGCTGTTGGATAACCATAATACAAGGTCACTGAAATGACCGATCAGTGATGCCATATTATCGAAATCAAATAATTCAGCTTCGTCAGTTACGTTATGCAGGTAGTCAGGTGTGGCAGATGTTGCAAAGGTGCCGCTGGGAATACCAAAAGTGATGCCATCAGTGACGGAAATCCTTGAAAAGGCGGCATTATCTGAAGAATAGAAAAGCATATTAGCCACTGCTATCGAGTCAACAAGCCGGAATTCACTTCCTTTGTTATAATCAATTATAAGATCATCAAGATTTGAATTCAGGCATCCTGTCATGTAGTATTTGTTTTTTCCAAGATACTCGGAATGACCGGTCATTTCAAAGTTCAGGTTGGCATAGATTTCCTTAAGGGGAACCGGGGGATCGGAAACAAAATATCGTGAACCCCTCATTCCGTGTTCTTCACCGCTGAAAGCCGCCAGTACTATCGTTCTTCCGGGTTTTATCTTTGATAAGCTTATGGTTTTAGCTATCCCGATTATTGTGCATGTACCGGCGGCATTGTCGTCGGCTCCGTTGCGAATGGAATCGGGTTTCAATCCCTTCCTTATACCGATATGATCAAAGTGGGCGCTCAGAACAATATATTCATCCTTTAATGCAGGGTCGGTGCCTTCAATGATGCCGATCACATTTCTTTCGGCTATTGTCTGCTGACGCGAAGTAAAGGAATAAGCCTGAATAAAACCGCTGTCGGGACTTACCGGTTTAACTCCGTTTTCTGCAAATTTTCCGGCAATCCAGTATGCAGCAGTTTTCATTTCGGGGGAGCCGTTTGCCCGGCCTTTCATTTCATCCGATGCTAGATATGTGATCCATTCCTTTAGCTCCGGTGCATTAACGGCATGTTCTTTTTTCACCTGTGCAAAGCTGTTGGTCAATGACACAATGATCAAAACAAAAAGAAGGATTTTTTTCATTATTTCAGTATCATTAAACTCGCAAATTCACTTAACAAATCAAAATCAAATCTTTCTTCATAAGTTTTAGTCAAATACTGGTCAATCCATGCATAAAATGGTTGAATATCCTTTGAAGTTTTATTTCCCTTTTCAATTTCACTGATTAACGAACCGGCTTTTTCAAAAATAACCTCTTCAACTGGCTGAAGCATCTGCATGTAGCCATTATCCTGCCTGTTGATTACTGCCGACAGATTAATATAGTTTCCACCTCTGTCGTAGGTGATCGGGAAGCATTCTTCCTTAAATTTCAGGGCTGCCACGCAAACAGGAGATTTCAGGATTATTGTGTCCATTGTGACCACAGCGGGAAGTTTCTCTCCTGCCGCGATCCATACCGGCACAGCAACCGAGGTAAGGGGAAATCCCAGAATAGTCCACATCATGGCTTCATTCAAATGTTTATCATCTTTTGCACCGACTATCAGAATTGCTGAAGCGGTTGATACTCGAGGGATATAATCGATAAAGAACCTGAAATCAGCATTCTCTTTCCGTTCCGGTATATCAGTGGTCAGATCCGTTTTTGTCAATGAATGATACAGGTTTCTTGACAATAGGCCGAACAGATAACGGGGCGACATTTTCCCTTCTTCCTGTGCACTCTTAAGAGCAGCAACTGCAGTGTTATACCTGCAAAAGCCGAATCCCTGCTTTAAATCGGCACTCATTGAATGATTTGTCCTTAACAGGATTCCGTCAGGTGCAACATCAGGATCATTGGCATCGAATTTCACATATTTGTAGTTCCCGGTTTCATAATATGCGGCTCCGCCAAATGCGTCAATAACTCCGAAATTTGCATCCAATCCTGCCGGTTTGGGCAGCGATGCCAGCAGGTTCTCAAAATCTTCAAGTGTCCGGCATGTTTGAAGTGCAAGTTTCATAATAACTCCCTCCTGATCCTTGAACTTCGCAGTGTCGCCGATATTATTATTATAGGCTGCAGAATTCATTATAGCAAATCCTGTCTCATTATAACCGCCCCAGACCATCTTATTCCAATCCTCCGTACCGTCTACAAGACCGATATATTTGTATCTTCCATCATTGAAAAACATAAGGGAATTTTGCATTTCGTCAGTGTCACGGTTTTTGAAGAGCAAAGGCTTTCCATCTGACGTATATTTCCCCGACATCAGAAAAGTCGTGCAGGCAAACGTTTTTTCTGCAGGAGCTGAAATCAGGATCAGGATAAACAGTAAAGCAGCTTTTTTCATAAGGATAATTATCTTACAAACAGGTTTTCTCAAAGTTGCAAAATTTGTTTGAATGCATTTCTATAAAAAGTCCGTGAACACAACATAACAAAAAGTTTTATCTTTGGTTTAAGCAATAAATACCGCTGATCGCAAATGAATCCAGTAAAGCCGGAAATCATTATAAGTTGCCCATAGGGCTGGATACACTGTATCTGTCATGACTGAACCAATAATTAATATCACCGATCTCTCAAAATTCTATGGTAAAGCCAGGGGTATTGAGAAAGTTAATATTGAGATCGGGAAGGGGGAGGTTTTCGGATTCATCGGACCGAACGGAGCCGGGAAATCAACCACTATCCGGATACTTATGAACCTGATCTTTCCTACAGGAGGAAGCGCCAGGATTATGGGACTGGATGTTGTAAGGCAGACAAAGGAGATCAAGCGGAAAGTCGGATACATACCCTCCGATGCAAACGCATACTCATATATGGTTGTGGAAGATTTCCTGTATTACTTAGCGAGGTTCCATGAGATTCCGGATGCCGCCAGCAGAATTACTGAACTTTCAAAACTTTTTGAGCTTGATCTGAAACGTAAAATCTCGGACCTGTCATCGGGAAACAAAAAGAAAGTTTCCATTATTCAAAGCCTGGTTCACAGACCTGCACTGCTGATAATGGATGAACCGACAACTGGTCTTGATCCTCTGATGCAGTCAGTCTTTTTTGACCTTATGCGTCAGGAGAACCAGAAGGGAACAACAATTTTCTTTTCATCACATATCCTCGGTGAAGTTCAGATATTCTGCAGGAGAGTGGCCATAATAAAGGAAGGAAAGATCATACAGGTGGAGGATATTGATAACCTGAGGAAAAAACAGCTGAAAAAGGTTTTTATTGAATTCGGCGAACCGGTTAATGAAATAACTATGAGCATTCCGGGTGTGGTAAACCTGGCTACGGGTCCGGACAATGCAATGTCATTCATGTTTTCCGGGGATATCAATGAACTTACAGGTTTCCTTTCAGGAAGGAAGATAAATAACCTCATGATCGAAGAACCATCGCTTGATGAAATTTTCATGCACTATTACCAGATATAAACCAAAGGCAAATGAATTATAACCTTTTTGCCAGGGAGATGAGACGAAATGCCCTAAGCCTTATTATATGGTCAGGCATACTGACTTTTTTAATTGCAGTTACCATGTCAGTCTACCCGGTTTTTCTGGCTAACCAGTCGAAAATCATAGGGATGCTGAGTATTATTCCTGCTGAAGCTCTTGAATTCAAGGGTATCTCAAATATCGGCGACCTTCTTTCCGTCCTTGGATTTTATGCTGTCAACAATATCATCTATATGCTTGTGCTGGGCAGTGTTTATTCAATTGTGCTGTCATCAAATATCCTTCTTAAGGAGGAATACAATAAAACTGCGGAATACCTCCTTACAAGGCCCCTTACCCGCGGTGAGATCTTCAGGAGCAAGCTGTCGGTTATTTTCATAAACATAATTGTGCTGAACCTGGTGACTTCCATTGTTGGTTATCTCAGCATAGTACTGGTAAGGAAAGGCACATTCAGTTTAAATGCTTTTTTAACCCTGTCATTATACACCCTGCTGCTGAATATGCTGTTCGCTGCAGCCGGCCTGTTCCTTTCGGTAGTTATTAAGAGACCAAAACCGATAACTACCTTTTGCATCGGCCTTGTAATAATCCTCTATTTTGTTTTTACAATTTCAAAGATCACGGAGAGCGTGGCAAAAATCGGTTACCTTTCGCCGTTTAAGTATGTAGATACAAATGTTATTGATCCCGCCTACAAGCTTAATCCGATAAATATGATATACTTCATCGGATTCACTCTGCTGTTGATGGTGTATTCATACAGGCTTTATTTGAGAAAAGATATTTATACCTGACACGATCCTATACTTCCCGGCCTGAATTCAACCGGCAAGCAAGGGAGTATGCTCATTTACCTGCTCGAAATTAGCCATTGCAACTGCAGCCGAACTGATATAGGGATGCTGAATGACCCACCTGACAGCCTCGGGATAACTAAGTGGAACATCGGGTGAAGGTGAATATTTGCCCCCGGAGCATGTTTTCATTGCGATGACACCGATTCCTTTATTGCCGGCTTCGGTGAGCGCTGAAATCAGCCTTGTCTGATCCCATTCTGAATATCTGCCTGAAACAGAATGGATAAATGATCCCTTGTGGTTGAACGGTACCATAATGATATCATAGAACAGCTCCCTGTTATTCATTTCATGAAGTGTTAAAAGATCATTATGGGCCGAGAATCCATGCGCCCTTATGACACCTGTGCTTTTCAATCCATCGAAGAATTTTATCACTTCATTATGGAAAAGAAGATTTTCCAGGGTGGCATCATGATACAAAAGGATATCGATATAATCGGTATTAAGAGCTTTAAGGCTTGCCTCCAGCCTGGAATTCAGCAGGCTTTTGATTTCATCGGCGCCCTTTTTGCCTTTTCCCTCTGATGGCAGTTCATTCGGGTCAAGCCTTATCTTTGACTGGATAACAATATTTTTTCTTATCCCTGAAACGGCCTTGCCGACAAGCTTTTCATTATTCCCATTGGCATATGAGCGACCGGTATCAATTAAGTTAAATCCTTTGTTAATTGAATATTTTATCAATGATTCATCGTTTGTGCGGGAAGCCCCGAAGCAAACCGGGGTTACCATGATCCCTGTTCTTCCGACTGAGCGGTTAACCTGGATCTCATTCAACTCCCTGCCTGGCAGATAAGGTATCACCCTGATTCCTGCCAGGCCGGCAACAGCTGATGAAATGAACCTTTTACGGCTGATTATTTTTCTCACATTAAAAATTTTAATTGTTATTTTTTTGCAAGATAGAAAAATCCACCGGTATTGATACGGAGGAAGGCAACACGTTCAATCCGGCCGAAGCGGGGAATTGTTTTATCTTAATTTGAACAGAAGCTGCCAACAGCACGATGCAAAGGCTATAGAAAATTAATCATCTGAGTACTCTTATAACAAGAACAATTTCTGATCCGGTTTGTTTATAATTCTACAATCCGAAAGGATTAACTATGAATAATAATAAAAGGATGAATTTCAGTGAGCCGGGAGCTAGAAATAATGGTCCGGAAACCGGACAGATCAATAATAATTCTGACACAATCAGACCTTCTTTTCAAAATGAATTATCATTCCGAAAGGCAATTGAAAGCTCACTTCCAAGCGGTATTGCCGTGATTGATGAAACCGGCCGACAGGTATATGTTAACCAGGCTTTCTGCAAACTTGTCGGCCGGGATGAGGAGGAGCTTCTTGGAAAACTTCCTCCCTATGTTTACTGGCCTCCCAGGGATATTGAAAAGATAAATAATATTCTTCAGAAAACTATAGGTAATAATGCCCCAAATGAAGGATTTGATCTGGTTTTTCATCATAAAAACGGACGTGAGATCCCGGTTAATATTATGATCTCACCTTTCGTTCAGCAAAATAACAGCACATTTTATCTGGCAAATGTAATCGATATCACCGAACGCAAAAAGACAGAGGAAGAGCTTTTAAAATCAAAGCTGCTTCTTATGACCAGTATAGAAAGTCAGAAAGAAACTATTATTTTTTCCACTGACCGGGATTACAGGTATTTGTATTTCAATAAAGCTCACCTGGATACAATGAAATTTGCCTATGACAGAGATATTGCAACGGGCATGAGTATTCTGGATTGCATTACTTCATCAGATGACAGAAAATTGATAAAGGAGAATCTTGACAGGGCTCTGAAAGGTGAATCCAATTCGCACATTCAAACTTTTGGCAATGTCAACCGGGCCTATTATGAAAGCTCCTTTAATCCGATCCTTGACGAAAACAACGATATTATCGGATGTACTGTCTTTGCCAGAAACATCAGTGACCGGATACTTGCTGAACAGGCGGTAAGGGACAGTGAAACAAAACTCAGGGAAATAATCGATCAGATAAATGATATGATTATCGTTTTTGATGATCAGGGTAAAATAATTATCTGGAACAAGGGGGCAGAGATGGTGAGCGGTTTGAAACCGCAGGAGGTCATGGCCAGGAATATTATTGATATTCAAATGCACCTTACACCTCCGCCGTATAATGACAGGGAAGTAATTGAAAAAGCAATAAATGGGTTTCTGAAACACGAGACACCTGAAAGATTCAACCAGATTATTGACAGTGAAATCATAATTCCTGATACCGGAAAATTACGGAATATCCAGAGCATGGTATTTCCAATAAAGCTAAACGGAGAAGACCTGTTCTGTACAGTTATCAGGGATACGACCGAGATCAAGAGATATGAAAAGGAATTGCTCCGTGTAAGTGCGGAAAAGGACAAATTCTATTCAATGATTGCCCAATACCTATACACTCCGTTCAATGTTTTCAATAACTTTTCAAAACTGATGGCTGAGGAACTGGATAATCTGCCGATAAAGGAGATCCAGAAAATGGCAGCAATGATGAGCAAATCAGCCACTAACCTCTATAGTCTTCTTGATAATCTTCTTCAATGGACGAGGATGAACCAGGGGAAGATCCCCTTTGAACCTCAAAAGCTGGATTTCAGGAAGATCAGTCTGGATGCCATTTCAATCCTTAAACCGGACCTGAATTCAAAAAACATCAAAATCAATCATTTAACAGAAGAGGAGATAAATCTTTCGGCTGACAGCTTCATGCTGAAAACGATTTTGAGGAACCTCATTTCATTTGC
>DAIUKI010000135.1:0-7217 GCA_036848255.1 Bacteroidales bacterium
ATTTAAAATAAAAATATGATCAGTTGCTGGTTGCTGGTTGCCGGTTGGTTTGCATCCCGCTCATTTAGAAGAATTAAACAACAAGTAACCAGCAACCAGTAACAAGATTTAGCTCAGAACTTCAAATGAAATCTTCGCAGTAACGCGGAATTCAGTGATCTTGTTCTTTGTAACAACAGCGCTCATGTCCTGAATATATATAGAACGGATCTCCTTAACTGTTTTACCTGCAGTTTTAACAGCAGTGGCAGCTGCATCTTCCCAGCTTTTTTCTGAGGATGCCATGATTTCAATTACTTTTAATACGTCCATAATTTTAATAGTTTAGTTAATGATTTGATAAATAATTAAATAAAGTTGTCAATATCTTTATTCCATGAGTTTATAATTGTTAGTAATTTAGTCATTCTTTTTGGATAAACAATTACTTATTTTGCACGATGTTGTATTTGGCTGGTTTCATTAACTGAGAAGGCTGTCAAATAGGTTTATTTTTTCTTATTACCAAACTATATATTATGAAGAAAAAACTCCTGGTTTTTGTACTTATTTTTACTGTGATTGTTCCCCAGACATTTGCCCAGAAAAGGAGAAAGAATACAGATACAGGCGGTATTCACTTTGGTATTCTTGCAGGTGGCGGCCTACAGACCCTTTACGGGACAGACTACTGGGGCGAGAAGATTGACAACAAGCTGAATCCGGGATTTCATGCCGGAGCTAATGTGAACCTGCCGCTTTTCGCGGATCTTTGGATCCAGTCCGGTGTAATGTTCAGCACCAAGGGTGCTAAACAGAATATAATCACGGAAGATATTACAAAGACCATTAACCTTGCCTATGCTGAGGTGCCTCTAAATGTGCTTTACAGGCCGCAGCTTGGCGATGGACATCTTCTGATTGGTGCCGGTCCGTATGTCAGCTATGGCATACTCGGGAATGAGAGGACAAAGATTGGCACAATTACAACTGAACTCAAGGTAAAATACATTGCTGATGCCACAAACGAATCATCATCATATGTTTACTACAGGGGCCTTGATGCAGGTGCGAACATCTTTTTCGGGTATGAACTTTACAGCGGTATATTCATGCAGATTAACGGACAAATGGGTTTTCTTAAGGTGAATTCTGAATACGGTCTTCCCAACGATCAAACCTCAAAAATGAATTTCGGATTCGGACTTTCAGCAGGATACCGGTTCTGAAAAAATTATCAGATAAGGCATTGGGATTGTTGAAACGCAAAGCACGCAAAGAAGGCGCAAAGCACCCAAAGTTCTCTATTTGTTATTTTGAAAATTTTTATACCAGTAAGCCGAAATATCAGCATAAGAATAGCTTTCCGACTTAGCAAGCTTGGTATGGAAATTGCTTTCATCTGACATTCTTTCCACCTCACCGAAGCTCTTCAGAAAGCTGTAATTATAGGCTGTAGCAAGAAATCTTATTTTTTGACTTTCTTCCATCCCTTTAAGGTCGTAAGCAGCTTTACATATTTTTAAAAATGCGATAAGATAAAGAAACTGGGATTCCGGATCTTCAAGGTCCCTCACAATAGCTGACCTGTATTCCCTGATATCCTTGTACGCTGTTTTTTCCATGAACCGGTTTCTAAGGTTGCCCTTAAGCACCGGCAATATATTTTGGATCGATTCTGCAAATGATGGTTTCATCTGGAACTGCCCAATTGAGAAGTTAGCATAGTCTTCTCCAAGATTTATGTAAAGTGCTTTCAACAGCGTGATTTCCATTTTATCGCGAAGAGCAGAGTACCTTACAAGTTCTGGAAAAACAATGGCAATAGCTTCTGAATATTCAACATCATATTTTCCGGAAAGTTGTTTCATCCAGGTCCAATTCTCAGATACAAATGCCTCAGCTTTTACCCAGTCGCTGCCGAAGATCTTTTTGTAATCTGTCTGCTGGGAGAATGAAATTAATCCCCAACAGAGAATAATAATGAAAACAGTTAATCTCTTCCAGGTAATTAAATCAGGCACGGGTTCCCGGTTAAATCGAATTTTTTAATTGAATGGAATTTTCAGAAGGGTATTGAACACTGCATAATTGCATTTTTACCAGGGGAATAATACATATAGGCCAGAAAAACTTTCCCGCCGGTTTCTATGAGATTGGGATTAAAGACTTCAGCCAGGGTAGTATTGTCGCTGAATGTCAGTGCTCCGTAATTATAGCTTGCATATTTTGTATTGGATGAATTGACAAACATTCCATCCGTGTTGTAACTGTTCTGAGAAATCTTAATGACAGTTTTGCCAGTCATATCCATAATTCTGTCAGGTGCAATCACGATTATATCATTGAATTTTACCGAACCGTTCAGTCTTCCCCCCATCCATGTTACCATATCATAGGTCGCTCCCGGGATATTTGAGATCAGCTTGGGCTGCATTGAGGCCGGGCCCCCGCCCTGCATCATCTGATTCTGCATCTGCTGGCTCATTTTCATGGTAATATCCATTCGTTCCTGATCGGTTTTTGCATTTTCCATTGCCTCTTCCATCTTTTTGCCCTGATCTTCAGTCATCATAAGGTTTTCTGTCACGATCGCAGCAAACTTGTCCCTGGTTTTTGAAACTGCAAAATCATTTATCATGCCAAACGGACCATAATTCTTACCTCCGAATTTAATCAGATATTTTTCGCCTGAACGGGATACAATACCCGGATATTTTGTCACCCAGGCATCAGCATTTTCATCACTTTCGCTTTTGTTCCTGCCTGAACAAAACCCTTGTATCCGGGGGTCTCCCTCCTTATAAGGTCCCTCCGCCACTCTATTTTTTATTATATAATACTTACTTCCGATTTTATCAAACACAAGCATGCTCCCGTCATCTTTCGAACAGACGGTAAATTCATTGTATTCAATTTTATATTTTGTCAGGTCCAGAACCAGACTTGCATCATCGCAGGCACATGCAGGCTCGGGTCCGGGTTTTGAAGGATCATTGCTGCTATCATCCTCCGTTGTTCCGGAGATTTCTTTTGTAACAGCTTTTTTCACCTTATTCAACAATCCCTGGGATTCCAGCGGATATGATAAAAGAAAAGACAATGCAACCAGAGCTAAGAATGATTTTTTCATAGGAGTACTTATTAATTAAGGAGATAACCGTTTTTTCAGAAATTTGTTCAAAAAAATGAAATTGTCTTTTTTTTCTTTTTTCTACTTCAATTCCGCCACTAAGTGAAAAGGTGCTCATGTGGTCATATTTAGATGGTTAAGAATTAAATTTTTAAATGAGGTGCTGATTGATCCTGCTCTGATTACCGTGTTAAGGGTGAATCCAAATTTAATAATAAATTTTCTTAACATTAAATATCGGTGGTTCTCTTTCCATATTTTTTCATAAAGAGTATTATCATAATTTTCCATGAAATCTGCGGAGAAATCATTTTTCTTAAAACATTTAAGCGCCTGCCATCCTGCAAACCTTCCTGATTGCATTGCCTGCCCTATTCCCGCTCCCGTCGCAGGGTTGATAAGTGATGCTGAATCGCCGCAGAGCATGAACCTCTCTCCGGATAGAACCTTCTTACGGGTCAGGTGAGGCAGATAATGTCCCCTGATTTCTCCCTCCATTTCTGCTTCCGAGAACCGCGGACCCAGAAAAGGATCGGTTTCGATGATCCTCGACAACTCATTCCGGATGTTTAACTTTTTACCCGATACCAGTCCTGAAGGGATCCCCAGACCGACATTAAACAGGTTGTCAGGAAGAGGAAATATCCAGAAATATCCCGGGAGATAATCTCTGAGAAAATGAAATTCAAGAGTTCCGGGCGGATTATCCTTCACATTTCTGAAATAGGCACGGGCAGCAACAGAACCTTCCCCGGCATTGAATAGGTTCGTGTCAAGCCTTTTTCTCATAATGCCTGCAGGACCATCGCATCCTATTGCAAGCCGCGCTGTCAGCTCAAGATCGCCCCCCGCCCTTATTAATGCATGGTTCTGTTTTATAGTTATATCCCTGACGGCAGTCTCCTGAAAAACCGTTACATTGGGAAGTCCGGATACAAGCTCAAAAAGAAAATTATCAAATATCAGGCGTTTGCAAACGAATCCATTCTCCGGGAATTCCAGGTCTATTTCCTTTCGGTTGGGAGCGATAAGCCGACAGATGTCAGCCACTTCCTTTTCAGCCAGTCCCTTAAAAGCTGCTGCATATTCAGGATTTATCGTATTCAGGACTTTCGGGACATAAGCAGGTATGGCATCTCCGCACACCTTTTCCCGGGGGAACCTTTCCTTCTCAATTAATGCAACCGTTAGTCGTGACGAACCGAGTGCCAGAGCTGCTGTGCATCCGGCAGGACCTGCCCCGGAAATTATCACATCAAAATCTGTAATCATTCTTCAAAATCCGTTGAATCGACCCAGCCTGCTGACCTTCGTGATATCTCGCCTTTCTTGTACCTGTTATAAAAATCCCTTACGGTTTCTGATGAATATGGATATTTATCGAAAATATCTCCATTTCCCAATACTCTTGGATCTTCCTGTTCGCGCAAATTCTGAAGCATTTGTTCACGCATTTTTTGTTTCAACGGATTAAATCCTGGATCAGCGGCCAGATTGATAATACACTCCGGATCCGTGGAAACATTATATAATTCCTCCTCAAATCTTTTTCCAAAGCTTAGATTCCAGTAAAAGGATGACTGATCCATGCGGTTCATGTTCAGGATAAGAGTTTTTACAGGGCTGGCGTCACAATCGAGATAACCGGTTTCAGGATCTCCTGAGGGCCACCGGTTTGGCTTGAAATTTATTATGTAAAGATATCCTTCCTTTACAATACCTCTTACCGGATATCCAACATCATCAGGACGGCCCACATCATGGCGTTCTTTACCGAGAAGGACAAAATCGCGCGATTTTTCAACAAACCCACCCCTGCGTGTTTCGAAGATTTTCAACAGGCTTTTACCTTCAACAGGCTGCATTCCGCTTTCTTCCGGGGTTATTCCGCAGGCATCGAACAATGTGGGTGCAATATCAATAAAGCTTACATAGTCATAAATAGAACGCCCCGGATTTTTAATGCCCTTTCCCCACATAACGGCCAGCGGCATATGGTTTGAATATTCATAACACTGTCCTTTTACCCTGGGGAAAGGCATCCCGTTATCGGCCGTAACTATGACAATAGTATTATCCAGCTCACCACTCTTTTCAAGCAATTCGAGCATCTTTACCAGATGAGAATCGAAATGTTCAATCTCAAAGGCATAATCCAGCATATCAGTACGCACAGTTTTGTTATCCGGCCAGAACGCTGGTACCATTTTGATTTCGTCCAGGCTCTTCCCGGCAATTGTAACTGCTGACCCAAACTGATATTTCCTGTGAGGCTCATGAGAACCATACCAGAAACAAAATGGTTTTGAAGGATCTTTTGCTTTCAGGAAATCTTCAAAATTCCCGGCATAATCAGAATTGGAAATTCCTTCCGCCGGTGGGTTGATTTTCTTAGCGTTATAAGCTTTTCCCGTGAGTTCCCTCGGATTGCCTGCACTATCGATTGCCACACCTGGAGCCCATCCTTTGGCTGTGAAGCCTGCAGTATATCCATTATTTCCCAGTGCTTCCATAAAGGTTGTAAATCTGGCAGGAAAGAAGGGTACGTGGTTGGCAGCTTCTTCAAGCTGCCAGCTGTTCCTTCCGGTTAAAAGACACGCCCTCGATGGTGAGGATTTTGCGTTGGGAGTATATGCATTTCTGAATATTATTCCATCTTTAGCTACTCTGTCAAACCCGGGTGTTTTAACCCAGGTGCACCCATAAGCACCCATATGCATCCAGGTTATATCATCCCCGATTGCAATCAGAATATTCGGCCGTTCAGATTGAATTTTGTCCCTTTCAGATGGATTGCATTGACTGAGAATGCAAGGTGTGATTGCAACAATGCTCTTGATCCAGAAATCTTTCATAGCTGTTTAATTAACATTTACCTGAATACCCCATTTGCGGTTTGGCTTATCACCCATTTCGAGACTAAGCGTCCCTCCTTCAAGAAGATCATCGTGAGTAAATGAAGTTTTTGTCAATTCTTTCCCGTTTAGTTTTGCAGACTGGATGTACTTGTTAACAAGGCTGTTATTATTAGCAATTACCGTAAAACTCTTTCCATTCTGAAGGCGGATCCTTACCTTGTTGAAAAGCGGACTTCCGATCTGGTACTCCGGTACACCCGGAGTTATGGGATAGAAACCCATCGCAGAAAAGACATAGAAAGCTGATAATCCTCCTCCATCCTCATCTCCTGCAACACCCATGAGGTCGTTCCTGAACCAGGTATCCATAAGCATCCGTACCCTTTTCTGGGTTTTCCAGGGCTTGCCTGCAAGGTTATACAAGTATGGAATGTGCATCGATGGTTCATTACCCATAACAAATTGGCCCACATTTCCTGTGGCATCGGGCAATGTAGAGTAATACTGCCATTTTGATTTTCCAAGTCCCTCAGTGAAGAGCCTGTCGAGCTTGCTGTCAAACTCCTCCGGGCCTCCCATCATTTCGATGAGGTCACCGAATGCATGATAAGGCTGCCAGATATATGTCCACCCGTTGTTCTCATCGTAGTAGTCGCGCGCCCCCATTCCGCCATCGTACCTGTAATCGAAAGGTTCGATCCAGTTTCCGGTGCTGTCTTTCGGATGATAAAATCCCTCCCGGAACAGGTTTCTGTAATTCAGACTTCTCCTGATAAAATAGGTGTAATCATCCTCTTTCCCGAGCTCTTTAGCCATCTGTGCCATGCACCAGTCGTCGTAGCTCGAGGCAAGGGTTATTGCAACAGCCTGACGTTTCTCGAAGGAATGAACTTTCGGACAGGTTTCGGCCTCTCCTTTCCTGAGTGCAGGAAAAAAACCTTTCCTGTCATAAAAGGCATCAAGCCAGGTGGCACTGTCTTTTACCCATGGAAGTTTTGTTTCGTTAAGGATTGTATTTTTAAGGTGATCATAGGCTTCTTCGAGATCAAAATTCCGGATCCCCTTGTTCCAGGCATCAAGAAACACAGCAGCGGAATGATTCCCGTTCATCGCATGGTTATCTCCAGAAATAGTCGGGAATGTTGGCATCCACCCCGATTGCCTTGCCATCCTGACGTATGAGGAGATCTTTTCATCCTGGTCACCGGGATTCAGGATAACCTGCAGGGGATGCAATGCAAGATGGG
>DAIUKI010000136.1:0-7106 GCA_036848255.1 Bacteroidales bacterium
TCTCGATAAGGGGAGCCTTCAGGGCATAAAGGTTGATATGGCTGTTACTAACGGTAAGGATGCCGTTGGAGTTATTGTAGGTTGTTCCGAGAATTTTTCTGTGGCTATTTCACTCCTTAATCTTGATTTCAGGCTTAGCGCAAGACTAAGGTCGAATGGCTATTTCGGATCGCTCAGCTGGGATGGCCGGAACTACAGATATGCAGTGTTGAATGAAGTGCCTCAGCATATATCAGTTAACGAGGGCGATACAATTGAAACTACGGGTTTTTCTGCAGTCTTTCCTGAAGGAATCGAAATAGGAAGGGTTAGCGATCTTAAAAAAAGCGGCAGTGATTTTTATAAAATAACTGTTGAACTTTTTACCGATTTCAAGAAATTGCAATATGTAAATGTGATCGGGAATCTGAAAAGAACAGAGCGGTTGGAACTTGAAAATCAATTTCAATGATCAACTCTATTTTAAAGTACGGTTTGGCCATTATCCTCCTTATCCTCTTTCAGATACTGGTGTTGAATAACATTCAGTTCAGCGGATTTGTAAATCCCTACGTTTATATAATGATCATCCTGCTGATTCCTTCGGTTACTCCGGCATGGCTGGTGCTCATTATTTCGTTTCTGACCGGACTATCAATTGACCTCTTCTCAGGATCTCCCGGCATGCATGCCTCGGCCACATTAATTGCAGGGCTTGCACGTCCGTTTGTCCTGAGGATTATTTCTCCACGCGACGGTTACGAATCGGGATCAAGCCTCTCGATGGCTGCCTACGGCTTCCGGTGGTTCATTATTTATGCGGCAACCATCATACTGATTCACCATACAACCCTTTTCTTTCTTGAGGTTTTCAGATTCGCCGATTTCTTCAGGACAATATTAAGGATCCTTATGAGTTCACTCTTTACACTCTGTTTTATTCTTCTTATAGAGTATTACAGGAAAGGGAGGTAGAAGTTCCATCATGAAAGATGCATTCATCAGCAGGAAGTATGTTATTATGGCACTTATTGTGCTGGCATCTCTCATACTTATTGTCAGGCTGTTCATAATCCAGGTTGTCAAGGATACCTACAGGCTCTCGGCCGATAACAATGTGCTCAGATACGTGACCCAGTACCCGGCAAGAGGGTTGATATATGACCGCAACAATAAGCTGATGGTTTACAATCAGGCTGCTTATGATCTTATGGTAGTACCGGCCCAGGTCACCAAAATTGACACCTCGGAATTCTGCAACCTTCTTGATATATCAACTCCCTCATTCAGGGAAAGGATGAGTGCGGCTGTCAGTTATTCAAGACGGGCTCCCTCAGTATTTCTGAAGCAGATATCGGCTGAATCATATGCAAGGCTCCAGGAGAAATTGTTTCAATACCCCGGCTTCTATGTACAGCCCAGGACATTGCGAAAATATTCAAAACCAATTGCCGGGCATATTCTCGGGTATGTAAGCGAGGTTGACGAGGCGGTTGTCAAAAAGGAACCTTACTACAAATCAGGCGACTATATAGGGAAGCTTGGAATCGAAGAAGCATATGAAAAATACCTGAGAGGTCAGAGAGGAGTAAAGATTTTTCTCGTAGATGTTTACAGCAGGATTAAAGGGTCATATGCAGATGGCAGAATGGATACCATTGCAGTTCAGGGTGAAGATATCATTTCATCAGTGGATATGGACCTTCAGGAATACGGCGAGCTCCTCATGCGTAATAAATCGGGCAGCATTGTCGCGCTTGAGCCAAAGACCGGAGAAGTACTTGCACTGGTCTCAAGCCCGAACTATGATCCCGGGCTTCTTGTCGGCAGAATCAGATCGGAGAATTTCTCAAGACTAAGCGCTGACACGGCACAGCTTCCTCTTTTTAACAGGGCGTTACAGGCAAAGTATCCGCCCGGATCCACTTTCAAAATAATAAACGGACTGATCGGTCTGCAGGAAAATGTTATTATACCTTCCACACTTTTCGGCTGCAACAACGGATATCTGTTCATCGATTGCCATTCGCACAGTTCCCCGCTCGATCTGATCCATGGCATATCAAACTCATGCAATTCATATTTCTGCCAGGTATACAGGAGGATCCTTGAGAATCCGGAATATGCTACAATAGAAGACGCCTACACCAAATGGAGAGAGTATCTGACTGAATTCGGGTTTGGGAAAAAGCTAGGGATCGAATTCACCAATGAGCTTAACGGACTTATTCCCTCTCCGGCCTACTTCGACAAGTATTACGGAAAGAACAAATGGAAGGCGCTGACTGTCATCTCAATGGCAATAGGGCAGGGTGAGGTTGAAACAACTCCTCTGCAAATGGCTAATATGACAGCTGCAATTGCAAACAGGGGTTATTATTATATTCCTCATATCGTAAAGTCTATCGCCAATGATAAAAAGATTGATCAGAAATATCTGACAAAGCAGGTTATTAATATTGATTCAGCCAATTTTGAATCCATAGTCCTTGGCATGGAGCAGGCAGTTAACGGAGAGGGAGGAGCCACAGCAAGGATTGCTGCGCTCAAAGATATTATTGTATGCGGAAAGACCGGAACTGCCCAGAATCCGCACGGCAAGGATCACTCGGTTTTTGTTGCATTCGCCCCCAGGGATGATCCAAAAATCGCAATTGCGGTGTACGTCGAAAATGCAGGGTTCGGAGCAACTTATGCCGCCCCCGTCGCAAGCCTCATGATTGAGAAATACCTGACGGGCAAGGTGACCAATAAATGGTCGGAACAAAGATTGCTTGATCTAAATCTCATTGCCGGTGACAACACGGAACGTTAATATCTGGAACAGGCTTGACAAGTCTTCGATTCTGATCTTCCTTTTGCTGATCATCATCGGCTGGTTCAACATTTATGCAGCTGTCTATAATGAGGAACACACAAGGATAATAGATCTTTCACAGAGATACGGGAAGCAGTTTATTTGGATATTGGCGACCATTGTAATTGCAGTTTTTGTGGTTGTGATCGACACAAGATTCTATTTTTTCTTTGCATATTTTATTTATGGCGGCCTTATTTTCATGCTGATAATGGTTTTAATTCTTGGCAGGGATATAAACGGCGCAAGATCGTGGTTCCAGATTGGATCGCTCAGCCTTCAGCCATCCGAATTTGCGAAATTCGGAACTGCACTGGCGCTGGCGGCTTACCTAAATTCGACAAAGCAGGACCTTAGCAAGCTTCGGGTTTTCCTTATTTCAATTGCCATTATCCTGTTTCCGGCATTCCTTATTGTTCTACAGCCTGATATGGGTTCTGCAGTAGTCTACTTTGCCCTGTTCATTGTCCTTTTCAGGGAAGGTATGAGCCCCTATATCTTTGTATCTGGAGTGTTGATGGTGATCCTGTTCTTTTTCACACTGGTTTTTAATAATCAGTACCTGAGCATCGGGATCATAACCGTTGCATTTGCTCTGGCCTGGTTTGCCACCCGGAGATGGAAATTATGTCTCCAGGGGCTGGGTATCCTCATTATTGTCTTTTTTTTAATTTATGTTTTCAACAGCCTGGTAATTAAATCCCTGAAGGATGAGCACGTTTTTTTTCTTTCTGTTATCCTTTCAGGTGCAGCATATGCAGTTTATTTCTATAACAAAAAAGCAGTTTCACTTCTTATTATTTATCTATTTCTGGTCGGAAGCCTGGCCTTTGTTAATTCGGTAAATTTTGCTTTTAATAACCTCATGAAACCGCATCAGAAGGAGAGGGTGGAAATACTACTTGGCATTAAATCCGATCCGCACGGGACAGGCTATAATGTCAACCAATCGATAATCTCGATAGGTTCAGGAGGTTTTTCAGGTAAGGGCTATCTGCAGGGAACACAAACGAAATTCAAGTTCGTTCCTGCCCAAAGCACCGACTTTATTTTCTGTACAATAGGCGAGGAGTGGGGATTTACAGGCTCATTAATTATAATTGCATTGTATTTATTTCTCCTGATAAGGCTGACGATACTTGCCGAGCGGCAACGATCGGATTTTTCAAGGATCTACGGGTATGGCGTTGTGTCGGTATTCTTCATCCATTTTTTCATAAATATCGGTATGGCGATCGGCCTTGTACCGGTAATCGGGATACCACTTCCTTTCCTGAGCTATGGAGGCAGTTCAATGTGGGCCTTTACTATTCTGCTGTTCATTTTTCTCCGGCTGGATGCCAGCCGGGATGAATACCTTGTCTGATCAGAACGGAATGGTTATCCTGTGAGAGATCTCTATCCCGAAATCTTTTTCGACATAATCAATAAGCTGAGGGAAGAATTCCATAAAATCATCCTGAAGGGAAAAATAATTCTTCTTTAGTGCCTTCATCGCAAACCTGGTTTCGTTGGGAAGCGAAGAGCGTTTACTTAAGGTACTCAAAACATGACGGATACCGCTTTTTGTCTGGTACGATTCAATCCAGTTGTTTATTATGAAAAAGGGCATCATTTTTCTGACATCATCGGGCAGAATCTCATAGTTATTTACCATTGCCCTGTAAAAGTTGTAGGTTACGCTCTCAAGGGGCCTTCGTGAAAAGAAATTCCATTCCGTTGTCAGGAAATGATCGTAGATGATGTCAGTAATTACGCCTGAGTATTTATGATATTTTCGTGTAAAATATATCTTACTGCGGTGAACAACCGGATGTCTGTCGGTGAATCCATCAATGTGCCTGTGAAGTATTATTCCTTTTCTGATCTGGTCGGGATATTTTAGATAATCGCGCCCTTTTACATAATCGCCTATGTAGTTTCCTATGATTATTTTATCAGAATCACCGGACAGGTATATGTGAGCCAGAACATTCATTTCAGGATATAATAGTACAAAGAAATAAGATTAGCCTGATTATACCTAAAACATTTTCTTTAACATGTTTTAAAATTTACCTTATGTGCTGATAAGGTTATTGTAAATCAGAACATTATACCATAAATAACATATGGCAAAAAATAGAGTGAAATGTTCGGATTTTAAACATGCAAATTATAAATTTGTCTTATCACACATTACATATAAACGATTTTTGCAGTGAATTAATTATAAACAATCCAGGGAGGAATTATGCCAAAAAAGAATATAATAATTATCGGAGCAGCAGGAAGGGATTTTCACAATTTCAACACTTGTTACAGGGATAATCAAAGCTGCAATGTTGTTGCATTTACTGCGGCCCAGATACCCGATATTGACGGCAGGAAATATCCTGCTGAACTTGCAGGCAAGCTGTACCCCAAAGGCATTCCAATCTTCCCTGAGGATACTCTTCCGGAATTGATAAAAAAGTTCAGTGTTGATGATTGTATTTTTTCATACAGTGATGTCACATATCAGAAGGTAATGTCAGTAAGCGCTTTAGTGAATGCCGCCGGTGCAAATTTTGTTCTTCTGGGACCTGCCGCCACCATGGTTAAGAGTACAAAACCACTGATCGCAGTCGGTGCTGTAAGGACAGGATGCGGAAAAAGCCAGACATCAAGAAGGGTTATAGAGCTTCTGATGGAAAAGGGGCTCAAGGTTGTTGCTGTTCGCCATCCGATGCCGTATGGTGACCTTGCAAAGCAAAAGGTCCAGCGGTTTGCCACCATTGCTGACCTGGCAAAGCATAAGTGCACTGTGGAAGAGATGGAAGAATATGAACCTCATGTAGTAAGGGGGAACGTAATTTATGCCGGAGTTGATTATGAGGCAATACTGCGTAAGGCGGAAAAAGATCCCAAGGGATGTGACGTGGTTGTTTGGGATGGCGGGAACAATGATTTTCCGTTTTACAAGCCTGATCTGATGATAACTGTTACAGATCCGCACAGAGCAGGACATGAACTAAGGTATTATCCGGGGGAAGTTACTCTCAGGATTGCCGATGTTGTTGTGATTAACAAGATTGACACTGCAGCTCCCGAAGGAATCCAGATAGTCAGGGAAAGCATCGAGAAAGTCAATCCGAAAGCTGTTGTGGTTGACGGAGCATCACCAATCAAGGTTGATGATCCTTCAGTTATCAGGGGTAAAAGGGTCCTTGTCGTCGAGGACGGCCCGACTCTTACTCATGGTGAAATGAAGATCGGTGCGGGAGTGGTGGCAGCCAGGAAATTCGGTGCAGCCGAGCTGGTCGATCCGAGGCCGTTTACAGTGGGAAGACTTTCCGAAACCTTCAGGCTTTATCCTAATATCGGAACACTTCTTCCTGCAATGGGCTATGGTGATCAGCAGCTGAACGACCTAGAAGAAACAATAAACAATACAGATTGCGACAGCGTTATAATTGCAACACCGATCGACCTGAACCGGATAATAAAGATCAAAAAGCCGAATACCAGGGTATATTATGATCTTCAGGAAATAGGAGATCCGAACCTTTCACAGGTTATCGATGATTTTTTAAAGAAGCATAAGCTCAAAAGTAATTCATAAAAAAGGGAGGTATAAACCCCCCCTTTCCCATTATGTCATTTCGGGCATATTAGAAAAGACCCGAAATTTTCAGACTGACCATGTTCATTCTTGCTTCGGTCCCATCATCAAGGATCATAACAGGCATCAGATAACGGCTATAGTTAAGCGATAAATCAAATTCCGAAAAGAAAGTCATTTTAATTCCGGTCCCTGCACCGACAGTAAAATATGGGACATAACCTTTAAACCCAATTCCTGAAAGGTAGTTTTCAGCTCCTTTCCCAAGAAGATTAAAAGTATTTCCAAGTCCGGCAATTCCGTAAGGCAGAAAGGAAGATTCATTATCAAATCCTGAAAAGCGACCTGCAATAACCAGGTCAACAAACTGGCCCTTAACCTGATCTTTAACGTCCCCTGGAACAGTGGTGGTCTTGATCTGGCTGTAGGTATAGAGTAAAGATGACCTCAGCGAAAACCAGTAGTTTATTTCATTTTGCATTGTAATTCCAAAGGAGGGACTTATTCCTCCTGTTATTTCATAGTTCTTACTGGGTACATCAAAAAATGAGAATCCCAGGTTTACGGAAGGTCCGAATTTAGTCTGACCGGATGCCAAAACAGGAAGCAGAATCAAGGAAGCCAGAATAGTAATTTTTTTGAACATATTTTTTAGGTATAACGTTTTATAATGACTGCCGAGACCGA
>DAIUKI010000137.1:0-7104 GCA_036848255.1 Bacteroidales bacterium
CACTAAAAGTTTCCCCGGGATTCGGGTAAAGTTCATATCTCAAATCGAAACTGTGAATATATGCCTGCTTAATATGGGGTGCACCATATATTCCCGCATTCTGTTCAAAATCAACATAGTAAAATGGTGCAATCTCCCTGAACTCCGGCCGGTTAATTGTCATACCATAAGCTGCTCTGATAAGGCTTTTTTCAGATAAATTATATGTTATGTTGGCTGAAGGGAATAAGTTAATAGTATCCCTGTCGACATTTACTCTTATGTTTGAAGCCTGTTTATAGCTTGCGAGAGTCTGTTTGTTTTTTTCAGCTCTAAGGCCTGCGTAGATATTAATCTTCTCTCCTACCGGGATTCTCGCAGAAAGATAGGCGGCAATCTGATTATTGCCTGCGTTATAAGAATCGGAAAGGGCTGTAACCTCGGTAAGTTTAATGCCAGTGGTCAGATTTATATTTGCATCAGTGAATATTTGATCAACAGGCAGATAGGTTTGCCCGAATGCTGACACTGAGCTTCCCTTCGCATATCCGAAATTCCGTGCATTAAAAGTTCTTTCCTTATTTTCAAGATATACGCCTGCTTTAATCTCAGGTTGAAATCCTCCCAAACTCAACTGTCTTGTAAAGTTGACCATAGCTGATAATGTATTCTCTTTCAGATTGATCCACATTCTTGATTGTGACGACAAATCGGCCTGATCTGAAAACAGAAGCATATATTTATCAGGATCGGATTCATCGCGCAGATATCTGTATCTTTTTGTGTCTGGTTCTTTTTTATTTGAGGAAGCATAACCAATTATCCAATCTATTTTTGTTTTGCCTTCTCCGAACGAATGATCGCCTGCAAGCTGGCCTGTGTAAATTGACCTGCTCAGGTATCTTAGCTCTTCCGATCTTACATATCTTCCGTTGTTATACCATTCCCTTCCGTCTCTGATAATATAGCGGGAAGAGCCAGTCTGGTTGAAAAGATTGCGTAGCTCAATCTTTGTGCTTTTGCCCAGAAATAATGATGTATTATTCATTATTGCAACCCTCGCCGAATTTGAAAAATGCTGATCGACAAACTGATTCAGGTATGATGGTTTATCAGTCGAATAATCATAAATTGAATAATCGGTATTCTGGAGCTCTTCTGAACTGTTTGATAAACTGTATGTTATTGCCGTAATATTTCCGAGTGTATGGGTTCCGATGCTGAATTTTCTGTTTATTCCGGCAAGAAATTTCTGATCGGGATAAGCTGTTGAACGGAGAGGGGACCAGTTGTTATTCAATTCTCTGCCGAGTGCGGTTATCCTCTCCCTGACGCCCGGATTTGTTGCCAGCTCGTAATCGTTGAGATGGGCAGGCATGTCGGCAGGTAATGCCCTGGAACCGTTATCAAAGCCCAGCCAGTCGGTACTACCTGACACGGGTTTATAAAATTCTCTGAATGTTGTATTCTCGCTTATACCTGTACTGTACGAGAAGAAAAGGCCATTTTTCTCCGGAAGATTCCGGGTGGTTATTTTTACAAATCCTCCGGAAAAATCAGCAGGAAGTTCAGCAGCCGGTGATTTGAAAATCATTATGTTTTCAATCATCGAACTTGGGATTATGTCAAATGAGAAAGCCTTTACATCAGCTTCAGCGCTTGGGGTTGCTGAATTGTTCAGCCAGACGTTATTATATCGTTGCGAAAGACCCCTGACAATCAGGAATCTGTTATCCATTATTGTTATCCCCGGTACCCGTTTAACAACTTCTGATGCATCCTTGTCAAGTGTTTTTGAGATCTGTTGTCCCGAAATACCTGTCGAAACAAACTGACTTGCCTTTATATCAGTTATCATCGAGATCTCGGTATTGGTTTTTCTGATTGCGGAAACAGTTATATCACCAAGACTTACTGTGTTGCCTGAAAGCTCTACATCTACATTGGCCGTCCTGTCATTTTCAACAATTACATTTTCAATTACTCTGGTAGTGTATGAAACATATGATACTTTAATATTATACTTCCCGGGTTTAAGGTTTTGCAGTTTAAATTGTCCGTTAATATCAGTTGTCGTCCCTATTGTGGTACCATCGATCTGTACTGTGGTTCCGATAAGGACTTCTGAATTTAATTTATCTTTTACGGTTCCTTCGATTGTGCCGGTCTGTCCCATAGCATCAGATGCTATTAAGAATAAAATGAGGATTCCGAGTATGCCGGATTTGAATGAGTTTTTCATTTTTTTTAATTGATGATTTTTCAAAATATCTCCGGTGCAAATATCCGGCGGATTTTCCTGAATGAAGGTTACAAACCGTTGAAGGTTTAATTACAATTCTGTTACACAAAAAAGGTTATTGTAATAAAATTGTAATGCAATTATTCACTTATAGCTGTTACCTTTGGAGCCAGAATCGCCACCTTCCCCCTAAAAGGGGTTTGTATAATCTGATGTATATTAGGTCCCCTTTAAGGGATTCAGGGGCAAAACGCAGGTAATGTGTTTCTTATGTAAATTAGTATAATTCTTTTAATTGAATATTCAGTAAATCAATCCCATACCGATGGATACAAAAAACAAGAGAATTCTGATTGTTGATGATGAGGAAGATCTGTGCGAGATTCTTCAGTATAATCTGAATCATGCAGGATTCCAGACAGAGGTTGCCCATTCAGCGGAAGAGGCGGTGAAAAGATCCCTTAGCAGCTTCGATCTCATACTCCTTGATGTGATGATGGGACCGATGTCGGGTTTTCGACTGGCTGACAAGATCAGGAAAGAAATCAATCTGAATGTTCCGATTATTTTCCTTACCGCAAAAGATTCCGAGAATGATATTCTGACCGGATTCAGCCTCGGGGCAGATGATTATATTGCAAAGCCATTCTCTGTTAATGAATTAACAGCAAGGGTAAAAGCCGTACTTAAACGCTCCAGGTCAGACAGGGCCAAACAGCAGGCTATCATAAAGTATGGTGATATAGAAATGGACATGATACGGAAAAGACTGATCATCAATGATGAGAAAGTCGAGCTTACTAAAAAAGAATTTGAAATCCTGAAGCTCCTTCTTGAGAACCAGGGTAAGGTTTTCCCCAGGGAAGACATACTGACGATAGTCTGGGGAAACGACGTTGTTGTCACTGAAAGAACTGTAGATGTCAATATCACAAGATTAAGGACAAAACTGGGCCCGTACGGCCATAATCTGAAGAACAAGACCGGATACGGATACTTTTTTGAATTCTGATCGACTGTTTTGTATGTTCAACACAAAAAACAAATTCAGGAACAATCTGCTTTTCTTCTATTCGGCAATCTTTTTTATTGTCGCCCTTCTGATAATTACATACCTCTACAAGAGAGAAAAACAATACAGTATCTCAACACTCAATGATGAATTATATAATATTACAAGGATAGTTGATAATTATGTTAAACTTAATTCGCTTTACAAGTCGGGCGATTACCATAATATTGATTCACTAAACCTCCTCCTTCCCCATCCCAACCTGAGGATATCTATTATTGATACTTCGGGGAAGGTCCTCTATGACAGTTTTGTTTCTGAATACCAGTCGATGGAGAATCATAAGTCGAGGCCGGAGATTATGGAATCGCTGACATCAGAATTCGGTACCACAGTCCGGCAGTCAGGCACAACAGGACAGCAGTACTATTATTATTCAAAATTCTTCGGTAAATATTTTATAAGGGCGGCATTGATCTACGATGTAAATATTGCCAGATTCATGAAGGCTAACCTCAATTTTCTTTTTGTAATCCTGGGGTGCTTTATCCTGATAGGGGGTGTTCTTCTCATTGTTACAAACAGGTTTGGTGAATCGGTAACCAGGCTGCAGGATTTTACTTCCAGCCTTAAGAATGATAAACCTTTTATTTCGGATTTTCCAAAAAATGAGCTGGGTGAAATTGGATCCGAAATCCTGGGAATCTACAATAAACTTTTAACAGCCAAGAATGAAATTGCGATAGAGAAGGAAAAACTCTTCAATCATCTCAACGCCCTTAATGAAGGTGTCGCTTTCTTTTCAAATGAAAGGGAGATGATTTTCAGTAACGATCATTTTATCCGCCATATGAATCTGATCTCCGGCGATCTCAAAATATTCTCATCAAATTTCTTCGAAATACCGGAATTCTCTGAGATCAGCGATTTTACCAACAAATACTCCAATGTTGAAATCAATTCCTCCGACCTTCCGAAAATGGAATATCAGGTCAGCAAGGACGGCAGGTATTTCAGTATTCAGTGTGTAGTATTCTATGATAAAAGTTTTGAGGTTATCCTGAATGACATAACAAAAATCGGCAAGAACAAACTTATCAAGCAGCAGATGACCTCAAATATAGCTCATGAGCTTAAAACACCGGTATCATCAATAAAAGGATATATTGAAACCCTGCTGAGCGATACAGCCATTGAGCCAAAGAAGAAGCAATACTTTCTTGAAAAAGCTCTTGCTCAGACCGACAGGCTTGCAGACTTAATTAACGATATATCGGTGCTGAACAAAATCGAAGAAGCAGGATCATCATTCCAGCCTGAAAAGGTCAAAATAAAAAAGATTGTGAGGGAAGTGCGCGACAATTTCAAGTCGGCTATTGAGGCCAGAACTATGAAAGTTGAAATCGATTTAGATGAAAAAGTCACAGTTAAAGGCAATAAATCGCTTCTCCTTTCAATTTTTCAGAACCTAATGGAAAATGCAATTAACTATGCTGGTGAAGGATCCACTATCAGAATCCTTATATATAATGAAGACAGGAAATTCGTCCACTTTTCCTTTTCTGATGATGGAATAGGGATTCCCCGCGAGCATATTAACAGGGTTTTCGAACGTTTTTACCGGATCGATTCCGGCCGTTCAAGAAAGAGCGGTGGTACGGGTTTAGGATTGGCAATTGTAAAAAATGCGATCCTCCTTCACAAGGGAGAGATCATGGTCCGCAACAGGGTTGGAGGAGGAACAGAATTTCTGTTTTCACTTCCTAAATAGTGGTATTTCATTCTGAGCCCGGAAGCTGGCAATTTATGAAGCTTTTATCTGAATGGTTCTTATTACTTCAGCTACCGCATCGGTTTGATGAATACATTTCACAAATGTATCAAGTATGTCCTTCTTTTTCGTCATCCTGATAACATCTTCCTTATCAATGAAAAGATTCAGTATCCCGGAATAAATAATCTCATCAGCCCTCTTTTCAAGATTCCTGATATTATCACAGGCTTTGATAATTTGGCTTTTATGGTTGGTAATATCCTTCAAATACTTAATACAGTTACTGATCTCCTCTGAGACTAGGTTAACGATCTCTGTCATTTCGCTGTAAATGGGATATATTTCATCCAGCTTATAGAGGCTAACCATCTTGCCAATATTGTTTACATATTCGCGAAAATCGTTGATTTTACTAAAGAGCTCGCTTATGTCCTCCCTGTCAAATGGTATTATAAATAATTTATTAAGGAAAGCAACAGTATCATATGTGATCTTTTCACCGTTTTTTTCCAGTTCACTGATATGATTCGATATCTCTGCCTGCTTTTCAGAATCACTTGTTTGCAATAGAATCGTAAGCTGGCCGGCAACTGCAACAAGATTTTCTGCATTTTTTTCAAAAAACGGGAATAATAAATAATATTTTGGTGCAAAAACATTACGTAAGCTATGTCTATTCATCTTGTTATGGTTTTTAAAGCAAATTGGATCTCATATTCCCGGATATGCTTTGTTAATGATGATAACCCGAAAGTTACCATTTGTCAGGGAAAGATGATGTTCTTGCCTGCGAAGATATTGTTACAATATAGTTACAAAATCAGAATATCTTGAAAATGAAGAACATCAACGCTCCGATCAGAGCAGATACCGGAATTGTAAGGATCCAGGCCCAGAAAATCTTGGTTGTAACACCCCATTTTACTGCTGAGGCTCTTTTTGTTGCACCAACACCGATTATTGCTCCGGTTATAGTATGAGTCGTGCTGACAGGGATGCCAAGAGTAGTAGCCATAAATAATGTAAGTGCCCCGGCTGTCTCGGCGCAGAACCCCTCAAATGGCTTAAGTTTAGTGATCTTCTGACCCATTGTTTTTACAATCCTCCACCCTCCGAACAGTGTGCCAAGTGCCATGGCTGCATGGCACGACAATACTATCCATAATGCAGGATCTGAATCCTTGGCCACCTTACCGACAGCAAACAATGCAACCCAGATGATCCCCATCGATTTTTGTGCATCATTTCCGCCATGTCCAAGGCTGAATGCCGAAGCAGACAACAGCTGAAGCCGCCTGAAATGTTTATCAACTAAGAACGGTGAATGGTTTTTTACAATACGAAGAACCACTATTGTGATTATAAAAGACATCACCAATCCCATTACCGGAGCGATAATTATAAATACCCCGATTTTCAGAACGCCTGAATAGATAACTGATCCGAATCCGCTGCCTGCTATGGCGGCTCCCACCAATCCGCCGACAAGAGTATGGGAGGAACTTGAAGGAAGTCCCAGCCACCAGGTGATCAGATTCCAGATTATTGCAGCAGTCACTGCAGCAGCAATTAAATTAAGGGTGACAATTTCAGCATCAATGACTCCCTTGCCGATCGTCTTGGCAACTGTAAGCGGGAAGACCAGAAAAGCAACAAAATTGAAAGTGGCTGCCAAACCAACGGCTGCAATAGGCGAGAGAACCTTTGTTGAAACTACGGTGGCAATTGAATTGGCGGAATCGTGAAACCCGTTAATAAAGTCAAAAACAAGAACAAGGGCTATAATTACGTATAAAAAAGTCATGCAGATTCTGATGCTATTAAAGTACAGAAGAGATAATTCTGAATCGCTTCATGTTAATTTTCAAATTGTTACTATTCAGATCAGGCTCTTCTTTGAAGTTTCGAAATTAGCTACTCACGATTTAAAACAAATCCTTTTCGTGTTAAGAAATTGTTACAATTTCAGCCTTCATGCCTTCAAGCCCTCACGCCGTTACGCCTTCATGCCGTTACGCCTTTACTCCTATTCAAATCAGGTCTATGACAAAATTAGCTATATTTATTTTTTAAACAATTTATATTCCTATGAAAGAA
>DAIUKI010000138.1:0-7103 GCA_036848255.1 Bacteroidales bacterium
CATCAGTGGCAACCGGGATGATTTTGAGTCTGATTTCGGTAAAAATGCTAAACGCTCTTCTTCTTGGTGAAAACTATGCCAGGAGTATAGGCCTTGATGTAAAAAGATCCCGGATAATAATAATAGCAGGAACAAGCATCCTTACCGGAACAATTACGGCATTCTGCGGGCCGATAGGATTTATCGGGATCGCAGTTCCTCATCTTGCGAGGATCATCTTTAGGACATCCGATCATAAGATCCTGATCCCTGCAACAATAATGGCAGGTGCTCTGGTGATGCTACTAAGCGATATTATTTCACAGATGCCGGGTTCAGACAATACGCTGCCTGTCAACTCAGTGACAGCTCTGATAGGAATACCGGTCGTAATATGGGTCATTTTTCACGATCATAGACACAGGGATATTTTCTGATGAAAAGGAATAACGGCAGCATATTGTCCTTCAGCAACCTCGGTATCGGATTTGAGTCCGGAAAGTTCCGGCGCCTCCTTCTTCCGCCCCTAACTGGTTCTGCAGATAATGGTGAGCTTATTGCGGTTATTGGTAAAAATGGCATTGGAAAAAGCACACTTCTTCGAACATTCGCAGGTCTGCAGGCCCCGCTTGCAGGCGAATTGACAATTGACGATAAAAGTATTGCAGAATTCTCAAGAATGGAGTTATCAGCAAGAATCGGATATATTTCGACTGAGATCATAAGAGTAAGCAACATGAAGGTTTATGATCTGGTCTCACTTGGCAGGTTCCCTCATACGAACTGGCTTGGCAGAATAGATCGTTCTGACCATGAAGTGATAATTGATTCCATAGCTAAAACCGGGATGACTGATTTCAGGGAACGACCTGTGACAGAGCTTTCCGACGGAGAACGACAGAGGGCGATGATTGCCATGGTACTGGCCCAGGATGCAGGCATAATGCTTATGGATGAGCCTACTGCCTTTCTTGACCTCAGCAGCAAATTTGAAATAATCCATCTTTTGCATGAATTAACCCGCAGCAGGGATAAAACCATTATTTTCTCCACTCACGACCTTGGCACCGCGGTCAGCCAGGCCGACAAAATATGGCTTCTGAAAGAAGACGGACTTGCAGAGGGAGCCCCCGAGGATCTGATGCTGGATGGATCGTTCAAAACCCTTTTCGATGAGACAAAAGTAAAATTCGATTCACGTGACGGTAGTTTTTCATTCCGGAATGTTGAAAAGGGAAGGATCTGTGTCAGGGGAGAGGGGGAAGTAAAACAATGGACCGAAAAAGCCCTTTCAAGGGTAGGTTATGCAGTTGTTGAGGAAGATTCGGCGGCAGAAGTGGAGGTCCCGTCACAATTGAATTCACGGTGGAAATGCAAATTGCCGGGATACAGCATTGAGTTTGAATCAATTTATGACCTGATAAGCTGGATCAGGAGGAATGACTCTATTTCCTGAAGTATTTCCTGTAATTGTCAATGAAAGATGGAATATCATCAACCCCAAGCTTTTTCGCAATAATAGTCTTGTCCCTGTCAAGGATATATATCATTGGAGTTGATTCAATATTGTAATAAAAACCGAAGTTTGTTCTCCTCTCCGGATCCCAGCCATTTATCCAGTCAAGCTTTTTCTCCTGAATATATTTCTCCCATTTTGCCTTATCTCCTGTAGTGCAAACTGAAAACACTTCAATCCCCTGATCCTTCGCTTTGTCATAATAGGCTTTAAGCTTTGGTGTGGCTTCAACGCAATGACCGCAATCAGGTTCCCAGAAATAGATTATTGTGAAATCCTTTTCAATGTCATAAAGAGAAACAAACATTCCCTTGTAAGAATCCATTACAAGATCCTGAGCCTTACTGCCGATCAGTGTGGGCCTGATACGTTCGACCTGTTTTTTGAGTTCTGTCTGGAAATCTTCAGAAACCCAGTCGGCTTTGCCTGACAGGTAAATATCGTCAGCAAGCTTAACCACAATTGCATCATGTCCCATTATTTCACTTTCCCTGAAATGGTTGAACAGGTAAACAGAAATGAACTGAAACACACTGTGATTGTCCTTTACCTTATCGATCAACCTGTCGATCTCCCTTTTTAAAGTGTCGGGAGACTGGATCAGAACATTTGTAAAGTAGGTATTCAGCCTTGCCTGTAAAATTGGTGTACGCAGGAGCCTTTCTTCAGTAATGTCAATATTGTCGAAGAAATGATCCTTATTGTATTTATAGTTCATTACCCATTTTACTGAATCAGGATTTCTGCTTCCCTCCGGTACCTGAAAGGCCGGAATCTCAACTGGAAGCATAGCCTTAACAAGCAGGGAAAGCAGGTTCCCGTCATTATCCTTAATTACCTTATGGAGGTATGATTTCATCGATTCTTCCTGCTTTTTCTGCAGCCCGGAAATGATTTGCAACGAATCAGGGTTTTGCCGGTTGTCCTGAAACCTTTTGTTTATCCCCGAAGCCTTCTTTTGCATTTCAACCCACCGCTTCTGATAAACAACGAATGCACTGTTTTCCTCCGAGCCGGAAAAATTCAGTGTGTTGAAATAATCTGGGTACGAACATGAGGTCGAAAAGTACTGATCTGCCGGCATAAGGATCTCAAAGTAATGCTTCCCTGGCAGAACTATCATATAGATGCCCTGGGGAAGAGCTTCTTCACCCGAAAATACTGCACTGCCTTTACTGTCGAGCCTTAGGGTGTCCTTGATATACTGCTTATCGCCCAGATGGTATGCGAGGAAAACAGTTGAGTCCTGCAAGCCTGAAATATTAACCGCAATCTCATATCCTTTCTTCATCTGCCCTGAGGAGCAGAAAGCTGTGGAAAGCAGGATCAGGAAAAAAATAGTATTTCTCATTTTACTGAAATGATATGGAATAACGGATAACAAAAATAGTTATTGCAATTTCTTTGCCAAAGGATGGCTTTAGGAATATTGGAAATATGTTGTATTTTTGGACAGACTAACCTGCGGCTTCTTCAAAATGGATATTTCAATCCTGATTCCGGTGTGTGATTATGATATTGTAGCGCTGGTTCACTGCATGAAGGATGGTATTGAGCAGGTGCCTGAATTCTGTGAGATCATTATAGGTGATGACGGATCGTCGGAAGAATTCAGAAAGAAATATCAGTCACTTGCTGTCGGTAAGGTAAAATTGGTTTCATCCGAAAAGAACATCGGAAGAGCCTCAATCAGGAACCGCCTTATTACTGAAGCAACCGGTGATTTTCTCCTTTTCATCGATGCAGATGTCATGATAAGGGGCACTGCTGAGAATTACCTTCATAAATGGCTCGAGTACCTTGATCACGCACGTGTTATCAGCGGCGGAATATTGTACCGGGATACTCCTCCGGGCGACCCCGACAAGATACTGAGGTGGAAATACGGCAGGAAAAAGGAGCAGAAAAAGGCCTCCGACAGAAATAAGCATCCCTATTCCAGTTTCTCAACCTTCAATGTAATAATTGATAAAACTATCTTCGCGAAGTTCAGGTTTTACGAGGAGCTCAAGCAATACGGTCACGAAGATACCCTCTTCAGCTACCAGCTCAAAAAAGCAGGTATACCCATTTTTCATATCGATAACGGCCTGATTCACGAAGGACTGGAGACAAACAAGGATTATCTTGCCAAGACAAAGGATAGCATTGAAAATCTGAGCAAGCTTTATGACAATGTAACTGATAAAAAGACTTTTTCATTCACAGTTAGCCTGCTTCGCAGTTTCTGGGCGCTTAAAACACTTAATCTGACTCGGTTGGTTGCAGGTATTTTCATCCGCTTCAGGGAGAGGATGGAGATCCACCTTGATGCGTCAAAAGTATCGCTTCCTTTATTCGGCCTTTACAAGATAAGCATGTTCTGCACATTCAGGGAAATTCACAGGAGAAGAAAACTTCTGCCGATATTTAACATACCGCCCGATATTATTTAAATATCGATCCTTTCCATATCAATATTCCCGTCAAATCTCCTTTCTGCTTTCAGCACAAAACTGAATCTGTTTGTCATTGTGCACAGGAAAAAATCAGTCGGAGGGGAAAAATCAATATTTTCTGACTTGAAGAAACGTTTCCCCGATGTATTTCTGAGATTTGAAATTCTCGTCTCAAAATTTCCATTTCTGCCTGTGATCAGCGATTCAAGATATTCCGCACACAGGAGATCCTCTTCTGCCGCTTCGCTGGCCCTGTATCCCATTGCAACAAGTGTAACCAGGTCAGGCCCCAATGCCACAATGTACCTGGCAATGGCTGAAGAATTAACAAAGCTTCCTGCCAATACAGGATCAGCATTAATTGCACTGACAAGACCGCTGGTTCCGGCAGTTGTTGTATGAATTATTGTTTTTCCTGTAAGATCAGCTTTGATTATTTCGGTGGGACTGTTTCCGTAGTCAAAACCTTTGATTTTTCTTTCTTCCCTTTCACCAACAAGTACCGCCTTCGAATACCGCTTTTTCAGTTCAAACGCTTCGCCGGGATCACTTGTTGCTATGATTCTTGCTGCACCCGAATCGAACACATAGCACTCAACCGAAAATGCCCTGAAAACATCAATTATAACAGTCAATCCCTTTGCCTGTCTTGCCCCCTCAATAAATTCTGAAATCAAAATTTTCATATCCGGAAAACTATCCTAAAATTAGCAATAATTTTTAATCGTACTATTTTGTATCTTTGGGCGTTAGAGTGATAAACAAATCTAATGGCAGATCCGCTTTCCTGGGCAATTAAAAAGATCAAGCAGATCAATGATTTCATCTGGCATACATCGATGTCAGACATATCAAAAGGAAAGTCCTTTATTATTAAGCAGTTAAGGATTATTGTACTTGCAGCCAGAGGCTTTATGTCCGACAGGGTCCAACTCAGGGCATCTGCACTCACACTGTATACTATGCTTTCAATTGTCCCCTTCGTTGCAATAGCTTTTGGCATCGCAAAGGGTTTTGCACTCGACCAGAAGCTTCAGGAATTGCTGGTCAGTGAGTTTCAGACACAACCTGAGGTTTTAAACTGGATTCTGAATCAGGCGAGTAATGCGATTGCAGCAACAAGGGGAGGCTATATTGCCGGAATCGGCCTCATAATCCTGATCTGGTCAGTGATGTCGCTCCTCGATCAGATTGAGAGTTCCATCAATCATATCTGGCACGTCGAAGAATCAAGGCCCTGGTTACGCAAGTTCACTGATTATCTTGCTATAATGATAATTGCGCCTGTAGTACTTATACTTTCAAGCAGTCTGACAGTTGTAATAAGTACAGTTTTGCCCGATTTGATAGCACGGGCATCAATTCTTGACTTCTTCAAACCAGTAGTAGGTTTTCTAATAAAACTGGCTCCCTACGTTCTTACATGGATGGCCCTGACTGTACTTTTCATAATAATGCCTAACACCAAGGTCAGGTTTATTCCGGCCCTGGTTTCAGGAATAATTGCAGGTACAATTCTGCAGTTTCTGCAGTGGCTGTACATTGATCTCCAATTTGGCCTTACGAATCTGAGCGCTATTTACGGGAGCTTTGCGGCCATTCCGCTTTTTATAATCTGGGTCCAGAGCAGCTGGATCATTCTTCTTCTTGGAGCAGAACTGACTTTTGCAAACCAGAATGTCTCAAGGTATGATGTTGAATCTGAGGTCCTGGGAGTCAGTCATTACCAGAAAAGAGCCCTGGCACTGATGATCATGAGTTTGATAGTAAGAAACTTCGTTATGGGTGAAAAACCATTCAGCTCTGCAATCATTGCAAAAGCACTCAAAATGCCTGTAAGACTTATAATTGACGTCCTTCAGGATATGAGCGGCGCCGGACTGGTTTCGGTGATCCATGATAATGAGTATGAGGATAGGCTTTACCAGCCCTCGGTTGATGCAAGCAAGCTGTCAGTAAGCTATATCATCGATAAGTTCGACAAGAAAGGATCTGATCAAAAGATATTTGTTAATAGCGGGGAATACAAAAAAGTAATCAAAATGATGGAAAAATTTGACACTCTTCTTGACAAATCCGATTCCAACATCCTCATAAAGGATCTGTAAGAAAGCATAGAGGGAAACGGGAACACTGAATTACTCTTAACCTGCTCCGGTTATCTCATACCCCTTCACAAATTCTATGAATTCACGGTATGAACTCCATTGATGAAAGAAATAATGCGGGTACGGCAATACGATATGCTTTGTTGTTTTTTCCTTCTCCCAGTAGTCATTCAGGTTTTTCGACGGGAAGACCCTGTCGATTTCGCTTGTAACAGCATAATCCCATCTGAACCCTGGCTCTTTCTGCTCCATTATCCGGTTGTACAACCACCTCAGCTCATCGTGCAGCGATTTAACCGACCTGTGAGGTATCCTGTCTGCGTTCCGCAGGTAGTTTTTCCGGTCACCGAACATTCTCAGATAAAACTTCTCCATGTTGGTTTCGGTGATATTGTTAAGCGTGCCTTCAAACACATTGAGAGGTATGCCGTAGCGGTCATCGGCCGGAACCGGTGTCCCGTTGACTGCTATTGTCAGATCCGGCTTAATACCAGTACGGGGTGATAAATATTCAGCTGCCCAGACACCCAGCGACCAGCCGATAAGTGTTATCGAATTGTATGTTTTTGTTTCGGGAAGCAGGAGAGCTTCATCAGCTGAATAATTATAGAAAAGAATAAAATCGAAATCATCGGTGCACAGGGGTGTGAAAACATTCTCGTCGGTGCCCCATCCTCCGTAAAAGACAATCAGGTTATCATTCTTTTCCCTTCTTCTGATATATGTCTTCATGCCTTCCTTTTAGGGTGTTATAGAACAACTTGTTATTCTGACGAGCTGATCAAAGATACCTTTTTTCAAATCAGTCCGGTCCGGTACAGGAGCAATAAAAAAGCAGTCTGTCGACTGCGAATCAAAAAAAATAAGAGGAGGAAGGGTTGTAGTGAAAACCAGGGAGCGGGCTTTATTAGTGAGATAATTCCCGTGTCTACTGTCTGATAAAAGGACGGAACCATGGAAAGCTGGCGCTAATCCTAAGGTTCCAGATGTGAAAGTCAATGTCTGCAATACAATCCTGATGATTTTCACTCTCAACCCTTGCTTTTCTCCTCTTTTACCAAT
>DAIUKI010000139.1:0-7093 GCA_036848255.1 Bacteroidales bacterium
ATAATATTTTTATTGATGTTTAAATTGTGTTTGTTAATTTTACATTATGAAACCGGAAATTGATCTTTTCGCCATTCTTCCAGAGGACAAGATCCCGGAAAAGGGCAAAATACTTATTTCGGAACCTTTCCTTCCGGATACTTTTTTCAACCGTAGCGTGGTTTACCTTACCGACCATAATCCAAAGGGTTCGGTAGGCTTTATCCTTAACAAGAAGCTCGACATCAGGATATGCGACGCAGTTACCGGATTTGAAGGATGGGAAGAGAATCTTAACATGGGTGGTCCGGTAGCACCTGATACCCTTCATTATCTGCACAACCTTGGTCACCTTATCCCGAAAAGCGTCAGGGTGGAGGAGAATATTTTCTGGGGCGGCGATATTGATGCCATTCGGAATCTGATTAGAACCGGATCAGTGAAGCAGGGGCAATTAAGATTCTTCCTTGGATACTCGGGCTGGTCCGCCGGTCAGCTCGAACGTGAACTGAAGGAAAACTCATGGGTAATTTCCAAGGTCAATTCCGAATCGATAATGAACAACCGGGGCGTCGACAGCTGGAAAAGGCTTCTCCGCTCGTTCAAGAATAAATACAGGGTATGGGCCGATTTCCCTGAATCGCCTGATATGAATTAGAATATGTGAGGGGGTTTTACAAATGTAATATTTTGTACACAAGCTCCTTCATCAGGTCGCCCGGTTCAGTTCCGGCATCACCAAAACCTTTTGTCCTCAGATCGTAAGTCCTCAGGAGACTTATGATCTGAATCGTTTTTGAGGGATTGTACTTCATGGCCGACACCTCATAATCCTTTACAAAAAAGGGATGGATCTTAAGAACTGAAGCAACATTGTTTTTTGACCTGTCGGTAAGATAATGATATGTAAGGATCTTTGTGAAGAGGCTGAATAGAGAGGCGATCGTCAGGGTCACAGGATTGTCGTTGGGGTTCTCTGAAAAATACCGGACTATCATGTTGGCTTTGAAGATATTCTTTTCGCCAATTGCCTTCTGAAGCTCAAAATTGTTAAAATCCTTGCTTATGCCTATGTTCTTTTCAATAAGCGCCGAAGTTATCACCGGGTTACCTTGAGGAAGCGTTATCAGTAGCTTGTCGAGTTCATTGGTTATCTTGTGAAGATCGGTCCCAAGGAACTCTGTCAGCATTGATGAAGCGTCGGGATTGATCTTGATGCCTTTTGTCATCAAGTACCTTTCAATCCAGGGAGGTACCTGATAGTCGCGCAAACGCATCGATTCAAAATAGACACCCTGGGTTTCGAGCGCCCTGGCGAATTTCGTCCTTTTATCAATTACCTTGTATTTGTAATTTAAAACAAGAATTGTCGACAGAAGGGGCTTGTCGAGGTATATGGCCAGATCCTCGATCTTCTTCAATGCCTGCGCCTCCTTTACAATGACAACCTGGTGGCTGGCCATCATCGGAAAGCGCCTGGATGTTTCAATTATCGAGTTGACAGAGGTCTCTTCACCGTAGATAATTACCTGGTTGAAAGCCTTTTCCTCTTCCGTGAGCACCTTTTCAGCAATGAAATCTGTGATGAGGTCGATATAATAGGGTTCCTCACCAGCCAGGAAATAGACTGGTTTGAATATTCTCTTCTTCAGATCGGAAATAATTTCCTCGAAAGCGGCAGGCATAATCAGAATCTAAGATGTTTAACCGAGATACCATTATCTTTTATCTCCCTTAAGGCATCTATCCCGACCATGAGATGCATCTCGACAAACTTTCTGGTGACATGCTGGTCGCTCGCCTCTGTTTTTATACCGGTTGAGATCATGGGTTGATCAGAAACCAATAGAAGGGCTCCTGTCGGTATCTCATTTGCAAAACCAACAGTGAAAATAGTAGCAGTCTCCATATCAATCGCCATAGCTCGGGTTTTTACAAGGTACTTTTTGAACCTGTCGTCATATTCCCATACCCTGCGGTTGGTTGTATAAACCGTCCCGGTCCAGTACTCCATATTGCGGTGGGTAATGGCTGCCGAAATTGCACTCTGAAGCTTGAATGCAGGCAGCGCAGGGACCTCCTGGGGAAGGTAATCATTGGAGGTCCCGTCGCTCCTTATAGCAGCAATCGGAAGGATCAGATCCCCGAGGGTATTCTTTTTTTTCAATCCCCCGCACTTTCCGAGAAACAGCACGGCGGAAGGGCTGACAGCGCTAAGGAGGTCCATCACGGTTGCGGCATTGGGACTTCCCATTCCAAAGCTTATAATTGTTATTCCATCAGCGGTGGCGCTTGGCATGTTCTTATCCCTGCCTTCTACTTCAACATGATTCCATTTTGCAAAAAGCTCCACATAATACAGATAGTTCGTAAGCAGGAAGTATTTGGCGAAGGTCTCTATCGGTTTCCCGGTATATCGCGGCAGCCAGTTATTAACAATTTCTTCTTTGGTTTTCATTCAGTGACCCGGGTTAATATTATACTCAATATATTTGTTTTCAAAAATACAAAAGTAAGTTGAAACAGCTTAATCTTCCGACATATTCCTTCAGGATCACCGGAAAGGAAGGATCAGAGATGATCCTCGATCCCCTTCGAAGGAAATATGTGAAGCTTACTCCGGAAGAATGGGTAAGGCAGAATTTTGTGCAGTATCTCATACATGAGGGTAAATATCCTCCCGGACTAATTGGAATGGAGATGATGTTCAGATATAATTCAATGAAAAAGCGGGTTGATATCCTGGTTCATGACAGGAAGGGACAACCTGTTATGATTGTCGAGTGCAAATCGCCCGATATAAATATCTCTGATTTTTACGAGGATAAAGTATATGATCAGATAGGTGAGTATAACTTTGGGTACAAAGTGCCATATTTAATTGTAACTAACGGGATGCTCCACTATGCCTTCAAATACAGCGTTGAAGCAAATAAGTATGAACATATGCTAGAAATACCTGTTTATGATGACCTTATAGCTTCATAATTATGACGGATGTTACCTGTGCCATTATAAGGAATGAGGAGAATGAGGTTCTTGTTGTCCAGAGGGGAGAAAAGACCGATCACCCTTTTAAATGGGAGTTTCCCGGGGGCAAGCTTAAGGAAGGAGAGACTGAAGAGGAGTGTATTATCAGGGAGATCAGGGAGGAGCTGGCAATGGATATCGTAATATGCAAACGAATGTCCGCCTCGGATTATGATTACGGGCACAAACATATCAGGCTCATTCCGTTTGTTTGCGATACACTCGATGATCTGCCTTTCCTTTCAGAGCATGTTGCCTGTAAGTGGCTCAGCCCGGCTGATCTTAAAAATGTCGATTTTTGTGAAGCCGATATTATTGTTGCTGAGAAATATCTCAGGGAGCATCTGTCCGACGGAGTCCGCAAAGATGAAGTTTCAGTGCAGGTTGAGAAGGCCTACAATGAAGACGATCTCCGGGCGATGATTGGCAATATGATGGGTGTAAAAGAGGCAGAATGGGTTGCAGAATCGGCAATCGGAAACGGAGAAATACTCAGAAAACTGCTTGAGTACTCATTTTCGGACGATAAAAAGCTGGCATTCAGGTCATCGTGGACACTCTCGAAGGTTTTTGATAAATATCCTGATCTGATAGGTTCCGATCTTCACCTTATGATAGGATCGCTAGAAAATCTTGATAATGAAAGCGTACAGAGGTCTTTTCTGAGAATGATCTCAATGAGTGACCTGAACTCTTTGAGCCAGAAACAGCACGGCATACTTGCTGACCATTGCTTTAAAATGCTTAAATCGGGCTTTTCGGCGATTGCAATAAAAGCTTATTCGATGGAGATTATCTACAATCTTGCCATTATATATCCTGAGCTGGCAAATGAACTTTCATCTACAATTAACATCCTTCAGGGGGAGGGTTCAGCCGGAATTATTGCAAGGGGTCAGATCATTCTGAAAAGACTTGCCGGCACCTCTAAAGGCCGTTGATCCAGTCCGTCATAATGGTCAGCACCTCCGGAGAAATTGTTTCTTCAATCTCCCCGTATTCAACAGGCAAACCTGTTTTGCAATGCTGGAAAAGATGATTAAGTTCGGGGAATTTCACTGTCGTAACTGCCTTGTTGCCGCCTGATTTAAGCGCTTTTTCGATTGCCGGAAGGTTTATATCTGCAGCAACCTGAAGGTCTTTTTCTCCATTCAGCGCCAGCACCGGACACCTTACCTTTTTCCAGTAATCAGCCGGATCAGCAACCAGGAAATACCTGTACCAGGGGCTTGTAAGGGTAGCTGCAGATACAGGGAATCCTTCAAGAGCGCTTTTTATTTCCTCAGGGGATGCTTTTTGTTTTGTCATTGCCTTTTTTACGATTTCAGTCATCTGATCAGCTGCCTTTGCGTTATCGGGTTCCTTTTTGAGAACTGCATACAACTTCTTTTGCATCGAGAGCATTGCTTTCAGCTCTTTTTCATCCATTTCTGATGCTTTGTTCAGGTCAGAAATTTGCCGGTACAATATCTGTTCACCCGTGACTCCTGTTCCTGCCAGTGAAATTATGAAGGCAATATTTTGGTTTGCCGAAGCTGTCATGGGAGCGATTAACCCCCCTTCGCTGTGCCCGGCCAGACCTATTTTTTTTGAATCAATGCCAGGATATGTCGACAGAAAATTATAAGCTGATTCAACATCCGATGCAAAATCAGCCGAAGTCGAAGGAGCGGCAGTGTTCTGTGACTGACCAACACCCCTGTCGTCATAACGGAGCACTGCAATTCCGTTCCGCGACAAATGATCAGCAATGACCCAAAAGGGTTTATGACCCATCAGCTCCTCGTTCCTGTTCTGAGAGCCTGATCCGGAAATGAGTATTACAGCAGGGTAGGGACCCTCTCCTTTAGGAATCGTAATGGTTCCGGCCAGCTTTATTCCTGCTGTTTCATTTGTGAATTTAACATCTTCGGAATTATAGGGGAAAGGAGGTCCCGGTTCCTGGGGCCTGTTAAGGCTAAAAGCTTTTTTCAATTTTGTCAGATTTAGAGGCATGGTCCTTCCTGCCTGAAAAAGTGAACCTTCAATTAATGTATCGTTTTTGACAATGCCCTTATACTCAGCCAGAAGAAGTGGGGCCTTGATTGAAATCTCTTTTCCGGCAATAGTGACCGGTCCGACCTTTATATCCTTGGCTCCCTGATCGGGACTATCGAGTGTGACAGCAAGGGAGTCTTTCTCAATTAACGTGAGGTTGAAAACAATTCTTAAGGCAACCGTGTTGATTTCGATCTTGCCGAACCAGGAACCGATCAGAGCTTCCTTTTCGATCTGATCCTGGGCATGAACATAACCGGTTATAAAGACTGAAAGCAGGAAAAACAATACTATTCTTTTCATGTTTTTAAATCTGAACTTCAAAAATAGGGATTTAATTTTCATTTGCCACATATCACTACTGGCGCGGATTTGCAATCCGTGCTTGAAATACTTGTGGCACCAATTACAAATTGGCGCCAACAAAGTAATGCCCCTGCTGGCGCGGATTTGCAATCCGTGCCTGGAATTCTTGTTGCACCAATTACAAATTGGCGCCAGCATCATGTTACTTTTTGTACTTTTGCAGATCATAATAACACTTATGGAAATTATTGATACTTCAGGCCAGCAGTGCCCGGCACCGCTGATCGCCACGAAACGCGCTCTCAGGGAGACTCCGGCCGGTGAATCCATCCGGGTAATTACTGATAACCGGACCTCTTTCAATAATATCTGCAGCTTCCTGAAAGATAATAATACAGAATTTTCATCGGAAGAGTCGAACGGCATCTGGACCTTAACAATTTCAAAGAAAATTTCTGAACCTGCAAATGCTGATCCTTCAGAGTATTCCACAAATGATATCCCTCATTTTTCACAAGGCGATTTTATCATTGCTTTTACATCCGATAAAATGGGGGAGGGCGATGCTGAGCTTGGTCATCTGCTGATGAGCAATTTCATAAAGGCAATCAGGGATCTTGATATTCTTCCCCGGAAAATGGTTTTCTACAACAGGGGTGTAATTCTCGGAACTGAAGATTCTCCGGTTATTGATCATCTCAGGGAGATTGAAAAGATGGGAGTCAGCATGCTGTTATGCGCCACCTGCGTCAAATACTACTCAATTGAGGAGAAGATAAAGATCGGTACCCTTAGCAACATGTTCGAGATCGCAAGGGTAATGTCAACGGCCGGAAATATTGTAAGACCATGAAGGTTGACCTTCTTCAAATGGTTGAGGCCGGAGGGTGTTCAGCAAAAATTTCACCCCAACAGCTTGAGGAGTTCCTGAAATACCTCCCCCTCCCTGAAGATCCTGATATACTTGTTGGCATTGGGACCCATGATGATGCCGGCGTTTATAGGGTGAGTGATGAACTTGCCCTTGTTTTTACCACCGACTTTTTCCCTCCGGTTTGCAGCGATCCCTATGAATTCGGGCAGATAGCTGCTGCCAATTCGATAAGTGATGTATATGCGATGGGCGGCAAGCCTGTGATCGCACTTAATATAATGATGTTCCCTTCTTCCAGACTTCCGCTCGATGCCTGTGCAGAAATTCTTAAAGGCGGTGCTGACATTGCTTCGGAAGCTGGAGTCAGAATCATAGGGGGACATACAATTGACGATTTTCCTCCAAAGTACGGCCTGGCTGTGGTCGGATACATACATCCTGAAAAGATAATTACCAACTCCGGTGCAAAACCCGGAGATCTGCTGATACTTACAAAACCTGTCGGAACAGGTGTAATACTTGCCGGACTGCGATTGAATATGTCAACTGATGCTGATGCAGAACTGGCAAAGATATATATGAAAACACTTAACAGGTCAGGGGCGGAAGTGATGAAGAAATTCAGCATAAAAGGGGCCACCGACATTACCGGATACGGACTTGCCGGTCATGCACTGAAGATGGCAAAAGCAAGTAATGTATCAATGGAAATTAATCTGAGCCGGATCCCACTGATCGGGGATACCTACAGGCTGGTTGATGAGGGATGTATCCCTGGTGCTTCGTTCAGGAACCTGGAATTTATTGAGAATGATTCTCATTTGACAATGAATCTCAACTACAACCTTAAAATGATCGCCATGGATG
>DAIUKI010000140.1:0-7074 GCA_036848255.1 Bacteroidales bacterium
CCGGAGATAGCGGTCCCCGCCGAAATCAAATTCCTCGAAATTGAGATTAAATCCGAATTTTATAGCGGCGGCACCAAGCACTTTCCTGCCTTCTCTCACAACTTCCGGACCCGTCCCGTCCCCGGGGATAGCTGCAATATTGTACGTTTTGTTCATTCGGTAGTGTTTCAGATTATTATTCATTATGGTTATTAAGAATTATGGTATCGCCAATCCGGATCTCGCTGTTCTCAACTATATTCAGCATTTTCTCAGTTGCCTTAATTGCCGATTCAGTCTGATCCGCATCAAGCCCCTTCGTCCTGAATTCCCTGTTTTTGAAATTCCAGGTAATTACGGTCTCAACCAGAGCATCTGTCTTTCCTCCCGGAGGGATTGAAACTTCGTAATCTGTAAGTGTGGGAAGCTCTTTCCCAAGCCTGTCATATATGACCCTGATGGCTTTCATAAAGGCATCATACTGGCCGTCACCCGATGATGTCTCCTGGTAAATTTTCCCATCTATTTCGATCTGAACGCTTGCAAAAGGCTTCAATCCGAAAGAGAGTGAAAGTGAGTAGTTCTTTATGAAGATTTTATAATCGGCCCTGTCGTTTCCAAGCACATCAGAGATTATAAAGGGCAGATCCTCGGGTGTGACATTTTCTTTTTTATCTCCAAGTTCAATTACCCGTTGGGTGACCTTTGCAAGGGATTCAGGATTAAGATCGAGTCCGAACTCTTCAAGATTTTTTTTGATCGTGGCTTTGCCGGATTGTTTTCCGAGTGCATATTTCCTTTTTCTTCCAAACCTTTCGGGGAGCAGATTATTATAATAAAGGTTGTCCTTGGTGTCTCCATCGGCATGCACCCCGGATGTCTGGGTGAATACGTTCTCACCTATTACAGGTTTGTTCACTGGGATCCTGATACCGCTGAATGTTTCTACGATCTTGCTGGCTTTTGTTATTTCAAATTCATTTATACCCGTTTCAGCCTTCAGCTGGTCGTGCAAAACACCGATAACGCTTGAAAGAGGTGCATTTCCTGCTCTTTCTCCCAAACCGTTGATCGTTGTATGAACTCCTTTAATGCCTGCTCTCACTGCAGAATATATGTTAGCAACTGCCAGATCATAGTCATTATGCGGATGAAAGTCAAAATGAAGTGAAGGATATTTGTCAACCATTTTTTTGCAGAAAGAATATGTCTGATCCGGATTCAGAATTCCAAGTGTATCCGGAAGCATGAATCTGAGAATTCTTTCTTCTCTGAGCCTATCGAGCATATAGAACACATAATCTTCTGAACTGATCATCCCGTTCGACCAGTCTTCGAGGTATATATTTACCTGCATATCAAGACCTTCAGCCCTTTTGATGATATCCTTTATATCATTTATATGCTGCTCAGGAGTTTTGCGCAACTGTTTTTCGAGATGCCTTAATGAACCTTTGCAGAGCAGGTTGATAACTTTTCCTCCGGCGTCATGGATCCAGTTGATTGAAATCTCCCCGTCTATAAATCCAAGAACTTCGACTTTATTCTGGAAATTATTACGCCTGGCCCACCTGGTGATCATTTTAAGAGCATCAATTTCCCCGCTGGAGACCCGTGCCGAGGCAACCTCGATACGGTCGACTTTCACTTCTTTTAATAAAAATGCAGCAATGTGCAGTTTTTCCACCGGAGAATAAGAAATACCCTGCATTTGTTCGCCATCCCTGAGGGTGGTATCCATTATTTCAATTCTCATTTTATGACTTTTTACCAGTTTCAAATGACGTAATAAGATCTTTTTTACTTAGAAGATAGTCTATGTCGTCAAGCCCTTTTAACATACACTCTTTTTTATAGGGATTTATTTCAAATACGAACGATTCCCCGTCCGGAAGAATCATAATCGATTGTTTTTCAAGATCTATCCTTATCAGGGATCCTGGTTCTCTTTGAATAATAAAGAGAAGGTTATTCAGATATTTTTCTGGAACGATAATTGGAAGCAATCCGTTGTTAAGGGCATTGTTTTTAAAAATATCAGCAAAAAAGCTTGAGACTACTGCTCTGAATCCATAATCATAAATTGCCCATACGGCATGTTCCCGGCTCGATCCACTGCCGAAATTCTTACCTGCCACAAGTATTTTACCGCTAAATCTTATATCGTTAAGGACAAATTCCATATTTCTGTTTCCGGTTTTGTCATATCTCCAGTCGCGAAAAAGATTTTCACCAAAGCCATCTCTGGAAGTTGCACTCAGAAATCTTGCCGGGATTATCTGATCAGTGTCCACATTCTCCAGGGGCAATGGTACGCAGGTCGATTCCAATATTTTGAATTTCTCTTTTGACATTTCAGGTTCTTTTAATACAGTTTAATCAATGAATTCCAGGGGATCGGTAATTTTTCCGGTTATGGCTGCTGCTGCCGCTGTTAACGGGCTTGCAAGAATTGTTCTGGCTCCCGGTCCCTGACGGCCTTCAAAATTCCTGTTAGTAGTTGAAACGGCATATTTTCCTGAAGGTATCTTATCCTCATTCATTGCGAGGCATGAAGAGCATCCGGGCTGTCTGAGCCTAAACCCGGCTTTTTCAAGGATCCTGTCGATACCTTCGGCAATAGCCTGTCTTTCAACGGCTTTTGATCCCGGTACTATGAGGGCTGTAATATTCGGAGCCTTCTTTTTACCTTTTACTATCCCGGCAAATGCTCTTAAATCTTCAATTCTTCCGTTTGTACAGCTTCCAAGAAAAACATAATCAACGGGATGACCCAGAAGCTTCATTCCTGGAATGAATCCCATATAATTGAGGGATTTTAGAAATGAAGGAGTATCCTCGGCGCTGATGTCATCGGTAGAGGGTATTGAATCGTCAATCGCCATTCCCATTCCCGGATTTGTTCCGAAGGTGATCATTGGTCTTATAAGGTCGCCGTTAAACTCGATCTCACGGTCGAACAGGGCTTCCTGGTCGCTTTTAAGGTCCTTCCATTTGAGCAGCAGGGAATTCCAGTCAAAATTTTCAGGAAACGATGACAAATGTTTCAGATAATTAAGGGTAGTCTCATCCGGAGCTATCAGCCCTCCGCGTGCTCCCATTTCGATACTCATATTGCATATTGTCATCCTTCCTTCCATTGAAAGCTCCCTGATGACCGGTCCGTCATATTCAACAAAAAATCCGGTTGCCCCGCCAGCAGAGATGTGTGAGATGACATACATTATTACATCTTTTGAAGTCACCTCTTTGCGGAGCTTCCCGTTAATGGTGATCCTCATTTTTTTTGGTTTGGGCTGAAGAACACATTGGGTTGCAAGTACCATTTCAACTTCGCTGGTTCCGATGCCGAACGCGACGGCTCCAAAGGCGCCATGCGTAGAAGTGTGACTGTCGCCGCAGACAATAGTCATTCCAGGTCTCGTATATCCGAGTTCCGGACCAATTACATGGACTATCCCGTTTTTTTGATTGTTCAACCCGAAATATTCAATTCCGAAGCTTTTGGCGTTTTCAGCAAGTTTTTCAACCTGGTTCCTTGAAAGCTCTTCCCTGATCGGTTTGTCCTGATCCGTTGTAGGAATGTTATGGTCGGCCGTAGCAAGTGTTTTTTCCGGCCTGAAGACGGTCACTCCCCTTCCCCTCAGGCCGTTGAATGCCTGGGGACTTGTCACTTCATGAATATAGTGCTGGTCGATGTAAAGGATATCGGGTCCCTTGTCGATCGACTGTACCACATGTGAATCCCAGATCTTGTCAAAAAGTGTTTTCGGTTCCATTAATTTTTCTTCTTATCTCTGTGGAACTCTGTGTCTCCTCCGTGGAACTCTGTGTAACGTTTTTATAAGAACTTTCACAGAGAAGCACAGAGAATCACAGAGGAACACAGAGGGTTACCATTTATTTGATTTTGGATATAGCATCTATAAATGCCTCCACTGAAGCAGTTATTATATCAACGTTTGCTGAAAATCCGTAATATATCTTCCCCTGGTGTTCAACCTGGATATGTACTTTCCCTATATCGTCGCTTCCCTTTGTAATTGCCTGGATCAGGAACTCCTCGAGATGAACGGTTTTGCTTATCAGTTGCTTCACAGCTGTAAATGCAGCATCGATCGGTCCGTTTCCCGAAGCGGTTGATGAGTGAACCTCTCCATTGATCCTGACACCCACTGTTGCCACCGGGATAGCTGATTTTCCGCAGGTAACCTGTAGCAGTTCAAGTTTGAGTGCCTTTTCACCTGAAAAGACTTCACCTGCCAATATTCTCAAATCCTCATCATTGATCTCTTTCTTTTTGTCAGCAAGGGTAAGGAAACGGTGGTAAATATCATCGATCTCCTCTTTACCGAAATTAAAACCAAGTGTCTCAAGCCGGTGGTTCAGTGCAGCTCGTCCGCTGCGGGCAGTAAGGATAATTGATGATTCCTTTATACCGACTTCGTGCGGGTCAATTATTTCATAATTTTCCCTGTACTTTAGAACGCCATCCTGATGTATCCCTGAGGAGTGGGCAAAGGCGTTCCTTCCTACAATTGCCTTGTTTGCCTGCACAGGCATGCTCATGAGTGTCGAGACGAGCCGGCTTGTACTGAAAATAAGTTTGGAATTGATATCCGTTTTGAGGTTCATTGAATGATGGCTTTTGATTATCATTGCCACCTCTTCGAGGGAAGTATTGCCTGCCCTCTCCCCGATACCATTCATAGTCACCTCAACCTGTCTTGCACCGTTCAACACGCCCATTATCGTGTTGGCTGTTGCCATACCGAGATCATTGTGACAATGTGTTGAGATAACTGCCTTATCGATATTTGGGACATTTTCCCTAAGGTACCTTATCTTTGCGCCATACTCTTCAGGAAGGCAATATCCTGTGGTATCCGGGATATTCACCACCGTCGCGCCGGCTTTAATGACTGCCTCGATAACCCTTGCAAGGTATTCGTTTTCACTTCTTCCGGCATCTTCGGCATAAAACTCAACATCATCCACGAATTTCCGGGCATATTTAACGGCGTCGACTGCTCTTTTCAGGATCTCCTCGGGTGTTGTCTTTATCTTGTATTTTATGTGATACGGGGATGTCCCGATGCCGGTATGGATCCTTTTTTTCTTTGCAAATTGCAATGCATCGGCAGCCACTTCGATATCCTTTTTTACAGCTCTTGTCAGGCCGCAAATCACAGGATTTGTAACAGCTTTAGAGATTTCAACAACGGACCTGAAATCACCCGGACTCGAAATAGGGAACCCGGCTTCAATTACATCGACACCAAGAGCTTCAAGAGCCTGGGCCACCTGGATTTTTTCTACAGTGTTCAGCTGGCACCCGGGCACCTGTTCCCCATCCCTGAGGGTGGTATCGAAAATAATTACCTTTTCTTCCATAATTGCATATTTATTATTTATTACCAGGTCTTAATTTTCTTACTGCTGCTCCAGTTCTCCATAATTCTGAATTTCCGAGCTCATTCAGTTCAGCATCAAGAAGCTCCTTATAGTCAGGGGAGCCGGTTGATTTCAAAACCCTGATGCATTCTTCGCCCGATTTGACTTTGTCATAGAGTTCCTCAAAAACAGGAAGCACAGCAGCGCTGAATCTGGGGCGCCAGTCGAGGGCTCCGCGCTGGGCAGTTGCACTGCAGTTGGAGTACATCCAGTCCATGCCTTTTTCGTCGACCAGCCTGATAAGGCTCTGCGTCAGTTCCTCAACCGTCTCATTGAAAGCTTCTGACGGAGAGTGTCCGTTATCGCGAAGTACCTTGTACTGTGCATCCATGATCCCCGCAAGTGCACCCATCAAAACGCCTCTCTCGCCTGTAAGATCGGAAAAAACCTCTTTTTCAAATGTGGTCGGGAAAAGATATCCTGATCCAATAGCTATCCCGAGCGCCATTATGCGATCGCTGGCTCTTCCGGTATAATCCTGGAATACTGAAAAGCTTGAATTGATACCGGTTCCTGCAAGAAAATTCCTTCTGACACTTGTTCCGGAGCCTTTTGGTGCACAAAGAATGACATCAATATTTTCTGGAGGGATCACGCCGGTATGTTCCTTGTATGTTATTGAGAAACCATGAGAGAAATAGAGTGCATCACCTTCCCTGAGACAGGGTTTAAGCTTTGGCCATAAGATCCTTTGTGCAGCATCCGATACCAGGTACTGTATAATGGTTCCTTTTGTTGCAGCCTCCTCTATACCGAAAAGAGTCTTCCCCGGGACAAATCCATCAGCTATTGCCTTGTTCCAGTCAGACTTGAATTCTGGTGCCTGCCCGATGATTACATTTATGCCGTTTTCCTTCATGTTTAGTGCCTGGGCAGGGCCCTGAACTCCATATCCTATTACAGCAACGGTTTCGTTTTTAAGTACTTCACGAGCTTTGGAAAGAGGGAACTCATCCCTTGTCACGACATCTTCCAGGACTCCGCCAAAATCAATTTTTGCCATGGTTAATAATTTTATGTTTGTAATGTATATAATTTACTTGTCTTCCTTAGCCCTCTAATAGGGGGGTTAGGGGGTGTATCTTAGTTAAATGAATCAACTTTTTCGGGTTTGTTCTGGTTCACTTCATCCATCTCCTCCAGATAGGCATTAAGCTCCTTGACCTGCCGGGTTATTGCGACCCTGCCTGACCTTACGAACTGTAAAACTCCACATGGTTCAAGAATATGAAGCAGCTCATTTATCTGATTTTTATGCCCGGTTTTTTCAATAACCATATATTCGGGCGAGACCTCCATTATACGGGCGCTATGTTCGCGGACAATTATATCGATAAGGTTCCCTGACATCAATCCTTTTGTTCTGACCTTATAAAGTGCCAGTTCCTGATATATAATTTCGTCAGATGTATGCACAAAAACCTTCAGAACATCGACTAGCTTCTGCATCTGGCGGACCACTTTGTGAACCATTTCGGCAGAGGTCCTGACAACGAGCGTAAGTATCTGAACGCCCTTGACCGCAGACTCAGAAGCAGTTATACTTTCAATATTTATCTGTCTCCTTGTAAGAATGATTGTGATCTGGCTCATTATTCCGATATGATCCTCAGTGAAAAGCGAGATTGTAAATTCCTGTTT
>DAIUKI010000141.1:0-7062 GCA_036848255.1 Bacteroidales bacterium
TCATCCTGGTCACCGGGATTCAGGATAACCTGCAGGGGATGCAATGCAAGATGGGTGTCCCATACCCAGTCGTCGGTAAAAAACAGGGTGTCATTTGATTGTTCGACCTTATTGCTCCACACACTGAAATATTTTCCATCTTCGGTAATGTCAACCATTCTTTCAAAGCAGCGGTAAAGTGAAGTATAAAATACACTCCTCTGATTTTCAGTTCCTCCTTCAATCTCAACCTGAGACAGGACCGAATTCCATCGGTCCCTTGATTTGTCAGATATTTCATTCAGGTCCCAGCCCTGAATATCTCTTTGCAGGTTTTTTCGGGCCTGGTCTGCGGAAATGTATGATAATCCATACCTGATTTTAATTTCAGACGAAGTTTGATTGCTGAAATTTATAACAAGGCTAACCCTGTTACCACTGACGGAACTATTATCAGATAAAGCATCTCTTTCGCGTGCCCTTACATTTTCGGGCTTTGTTTCAAATTCAAGATACAGGTAAGCCCTGATTCCGTCAAACGTATCATATCCGGTGATTGAATTGTTTTCAGATGCAAGTTCTCCCTGACCGGTTGTTCTTACGATTAAGCCCGGATCTCCGCCATCATTGAAGTGAAAGGAAAATATTGCCGATCTTTCGGAGGGAGTGAACTCAACATCTATATCCTGTTCATCAAGGGTTACCGAGTACCAGTAAGGAGTAATGATTTCGTTATCATATGTATACAATCTATTTCCATCTGTTTCTTTTATTTCTCCTTCAAACGGGTTCAGGTTAAACACTTTTCCGGAACGGTGTGATACAACATTAAGCGGAAACCCCTGCATCAGGTTTGAGGTGAAGTTTTCCCTGTTCGGATAGAACCGGAGCATGCTGTTCGGAAGGTGTACGGTAGGGTAGGTTGGTACCAGCAGATGACTGATATTTCCCATATATGGATTTACAAGATCAACTGGTTCAGCCATTTTACCGGTACACGAAAAGAGCATGATTAAGGAAGCTGATAATGGCAGGTATAAAACTTTTTTCTTCATTTATCTTTCGTTATTTTACGCATGTTACCACGAACTCCTTTGAATCGTTGTTGAGGAGAGTACCGCTGAAGTCACCCTCGATCGTGTAAGTTCTGAACTCCGATCGCTCTATCAGGTGTTCAAGTTCAAACCTGAAATAGAACCTCATGGGAGTTTTCCATTCCTGGCTAAAGGTTGAGGTCCCTTCATTCCATTCAAACCTGAAAGTGATATTGATAATCTGATTTATCAGATCAGGTTTTGTGGAAACAACTCTCTTCACCCTGTTGCCTGGTTCATATTCCCCTTCGAAATCCTGGACATTGTCAATACCGGTTATGAGGGGTTTCAGGTCCGGTACAAACAGATCAAAAATGAATTTTCCTCCGGGGTTCAAATGATCGTAAACATTATTCAGAGCTCTCAGCTGAACGGCTTTTTCGGTAAGGTGCATCAATACTCTGAAGGGAGCTATTATAAGGTCGTATCTGATGTTTGATTTAAAATCAACAATATTCTGAAGGCTGAGCCTTTTTTGATTTACGGGCGAAAGTTTCGCTTTAAGGAAATCAAGCATTGCCGGGCTTATATCCATTCCATAGATATCGGCTCCGTTTTCCAGAGCTTCTGTGAGAAGGCGGCCGGTTCCGGTACCAATCTCCAGAACGGCTCCCCTGGTATTCCTGATGTTTTCAAGATAGAATTTATTGTCAACGCCGTCACGGACCTTATGGTATATCAGGTCATAAAATCTGGCAAAATATTCGGGGTATTCTTCAGCCATTTTTCAGTATGTTTTGTAAGAAAGTAAATTTACAATTCTTTTTTGATAGTAATCAGGGAAGTCAGCAATCAGCTTTCAGCCTCCCGATAGGGGATCCTTAAGGCAACTGAAATCTGCTAATGCGTAATTAAATGAAACGTCCTTGAGTATTTTATTTTATATTTGTAACCCAAAACGACGGAATTGCTTATAATTTGTATTATTTATGGTGAAAAAGTATTCGCTCGAAAAGGATAAAATAAAAGTATTGTTACTTGAAGGAATTCACAATAGTGCAACAGAATTTTTCAAGGCAAACGGCTACATCAATATAGAATCTTTTCCAAATGCCCTTGATGATGCGATACTGAAGGAGAAGCTTAAAAGTGCCAATATTATCGGCATAAGGTCCCGTACCCAGCTTACAAAAGAAATGCTGAGTCATGCAAGCAAATTACTTGCGGTGGGTTGTTTCAGCATCGGCACAAACCAGGTCGATGGTCATGCGGCAAGGCTGATGGGAATTCCCGTATTCAACGCTCCGTTCTCAAATACCCGTTCAGTTGCCGAGCTTGTAATTGCTGAGGCGATCCTTCTGATGCGCAACATTCCGGTAAAGAATGCGGCTGCCCACAGGGGAACATGGCTGAAGTCGGCAACCAATTGCTTTGAGGTGCGTGACAAGAATCTGGGAATTATTGGCTATGGGCATATCGGCTCACAGGTATCTATACTGGCCGAAGCCCTTGGAATGAATGTTTATTATTACGACATCGTCAAGAAGCTCAGCCTTGGAAAAGCAATTGCATGTTCATCGCTTGATGAACTGCTTTCAAAGTCACAGATTATAACATTGCATGTTCCTGAGACACCGCTTACCAGAGATATGATCGGCGAAAAAGAGCTCTCCCTTTTAAGGAAGGGATCGTGCCTTGTCAATGCATCGAGGGGATCAGTGGTAAATATTCAGGCCCTGACAGGAGCTCTGAGATCGGGTCATATAATTGGTGCCGCACTTGATGTATTCCCTGAGGAGCCGGTCTCAAACAGCGATCGGTTTAATTCTGAACTTCAGCAATTTGATAATGTGATCCTTTCTCCGCATGTTGGCGGAAGCACGGTTGAAGCACAGGAAAATATCGGAACAGAAGTTACTGAAAAGCTTGTTAAATACAGCGATACCGGAGCAACCATCGGGGCAACAAATTTTGTTCAGATCTCACTCCAGCCAAACAACAATGCCCAGCGGTTCCTTCATATCCATAAAAATGAGCCCGGCGTTCTTAAAGAGGTGAACTATGTATTTACTTCAAAGGGGATTAATATTGCAGGTGAATATCTCCAGACCGATCCTGAAATTGGGTATGTCATCATCGATACCGAGAGTCGTCTGGGATCAGGTATTCTTGATGAACTTAAAGCAATTGAGGGGACCATCAGGGTAAGGATGCTGTATTGATTAGTCCGGTATCAGCCACTAACTTTTTTTGCCGGCAGCACAATTCCTTTTTCATGATGTTCATCCAATATTTTAGGTCCGGATATAATGTCAAATGAGAGCTTTTCGAGCGGAATGAAAGAGTCGTCGCTTTCCTCTGCTATTTCAATATTAGGGCATACTCCCTTAAACAATATTCTGATTGCAGATTCAATGTTTTGTCTTATCGGTGTATAGATCCATGCAAATTCCTCTGGACCTTTCTCAAGGGAATTCTCTGTTTCAACACGGTACTTTTCCTTTAATGCAGTTGCATCTTTATATAAATCGTCACTTGTCATCCATTGTCTATCGGCCAGGATATTCTGACCCCTGTACTCATATATCTCGAAGAAATCCCATTCCATTTTCCTGTTTCCGAATGAGAGGAATTTCGGGTTTATATTTGCCACTTTCAGTACATCATTTTCCTGATCGTATTTAAAGCGGAGTTCCTTGCAGTCGATGCCGTACTTTGCTTTCAGTGAAACACTAAGGCTTCCAAAGTACTTGACATCCTTGTAGTTGATTGTTTCCTGGTTACATATTGACCTTTTAAATTTCGTATCTATCTCAAATAGATTAAGTTCCAGAATGCTTTTGATCTGTGTTATCTGGAAATGCCTTTCCTTTAAGAAGTTGTTTTCCTGGGTCAGTTTTTTATTGTGATCGAGCAGTGTATTATTTCTTTCATCAAGATTTTTGACATTATCTTCGAAAAGGGTGACTTTAACATTCAGTTTTATTAATTGCTGGATTCCGAGAATTATCAGGGCAGCAGCAAGCACGCCGATTCCCCAGGCTATTAGTTTAGAAGATAATAATATTATTGCAAGGAGAACCAGTGCTGCAACGATTAAATATGGCTTGCTTGACTTCATTTAATATTGTGTTCCATATTGTATACCATAAATGTATGGGTAAATGTACAATTCTCAAATTGTTTCTACAGTTTTTCTCGTAATATTGAGTTCTGAAAAGGCGTATGCGGCAAATAGGATCACCACAGGCACTGGGTACGGAAAATGTATGGAGCTTGCTTCTTCAATATGCTATTCCGTCTGTGATTGCCATGACAGCAATGTCACTATATAATATTACCGACAGCATTTTTATTGGTCATGGTGTCGGAGCATTGGCTATATCAGGACTTGCTATCACCTTCCCTCTGATGAATCTTTCAGCTGCCTTCGGTACGCTGGTTGGTGTTGGAGCTTCAGCTCTCATGTCACTCCGTTTGGGTCAGAAGGACTATGAAACAGCAAACAAAATACTTGGCAATGTTCTGGTATTGAACCTGATCCTGGGATTATCCTATACTGTTGGTGTTCTTCTTTTTCTTGATCATATACTCTTATTTTTCGGAGCAAGTTCAGAGACCTTGCCCTATGCCCGCGACTTTATGATGGTAATAACGCTCGGCAATGTTGTCACGCACATGTATTTCGGATTAAATGCATTGATGCGTGCCACTGGTAATCCTAAAAGATCGATGTATGCCACAATTTTTTCAGTTATCATTAATATAATACTTGCCCCGCTCTTCATTTTTGTGTTTAAATGGGGTATTCGCGGCGCTGCCATTGCAACAGTAATAGCCCAGACATCAATGCTGATATGGCAGCTTGGTTATTTCAGGAACAGGCAAAACTATATTCATTTCCAGAAAGAGTCTTTCAGGTTGAAACGCAAAATCGTAACCGATTCCATGTCTATCGGGCTGGCTCCATTCCTTATGAATACAGCAGGAAGCATTATTATTATTGTCATAAATCAAAATCTCATTAAACATGGAGGCGATCTGGCTGTCGGAGCCTTCGGGATAATAAACCGTGTGGCCGCTCTTTTTGCCATGGTAGTTTTTGGACTGACACAGGGGATGCAGCCAATAGCGGGTTATAACTTCGGAGCAAAACAATTCGACAGGGTAAATACAGTGATGAAATTAACGGTTTTACTGGCCACTGCTGTAATGACTGTCGGTTTTCTGATAAGTGAAATCTTTCCGCATGCCGTGGCATCGGCTTTTACTACGGAGGAAGATTTGATCGACATTGTTGTTCCGGGCTTACGCATTGTTATGATTTTTTTCCCTATTGTAGGTTTTCAGATGGTCGCCTCCACTTTCTTTCAAAGCATAGGTATGGCAGGCAAAGCTATATTTATGTCATTAACCCGTCAGGTTCTGTTTCTGTTGCCGTGCCTTTTAATCCTGCCATCTTATTTCGGAGTTAAGGGAGTATGGTATAGCATGCCAGCGGCAGATATGCTTTCGAGTATTATAGCGTCATATTTGCTGATATCACAATATCGTAAATCCTATATTAAACAGTAAATTTGAGTTTAATTTAAGCGATCAGTGAATGAAGAAAGATTATGTTATAACCATTGGACGACAACTTGGAAGTGGTGGTCGGATAATAGGGGAGAAGCTTGCAGCACAGCTCGGCATATCTTTTTATGACAAGGAGCTGATCCTGATTGCCTCGCAGGAGAGCGGCCTTGGGAAAGAACATTTTGAGCGGGCCGATGAGAAAAAAATTTATTCCGTTTTCGGAGGGTTGTTCGGCCTGCGGGGAACACTGACTGAGGAACACTTTTCGACATATTATCTGAACAATGAAACATTGTTCAAGATACAGAGCGATGTTATCCGGCGACTTGCAGAAAAGGGATCGAGCCTGTTCGTGGGGAGGTGCGCCGATTATATACTTGGTGATAATCCGCGCTGCCTGAATGTTTTTATATGTGCCGATATGAATGACCGGGTTATACGGATTTCCGAACAGCAAAAGATGTCCGCTGAAAAGGCAAAGGATTATATTGAAAAGGCCGATAAAAAACGGGCAGGTTATTACAATTATTTCAGCAATAAAGAGTGGGGGGCAGCCGATACATATCATTTGTGCGTTAATTCCTCAATTCTCGGAATCAACGAGACGGTGAGCTTAATACATCAGTTTGCGGTAAAAAAATTTGGACTTTGAGAGATATTTTTAATGAACCACTCCATGGTTCGGGAATTTTATATATTCCGATTTTCAAGTATTGATGAAATCGCTCCGCGATTAAAACCAGCATTATATTACTTTCTGGACCTGTCCAGGGAGCTACCCTTTTTACACATCTCAGTAATTCAGGTGGTTTTGTCAGGCTTATTATGTTATTTTTGAACTTTCCAAAGACAAATGGTCCCAACGGGACTTCTCGCCGCAAAGCGGCGGTATGTTAATAACCCCCGGCGCAACCGGGGGTCGGAAATCTCCACCTAGGTCTTAGCTCTGAAGGAGCTGAATATATGAAAAATATCCATTACGAATTTTTATACTCTAATCATGTAAAAGCTATTGTGGTCTTCTGAAGAAAAAACCATATCCCGCCCTTTCAGGGCTTAACATCTTTTTTTGTCATCGACCCCCGGTTGCACCGGGGGTTATTCATATCGCACCACTAATGTGGTGCTTTTGTCAAACCCTTTCAGGGTTCCGTATCATGTTAGCTGCTATACTATTCATCGGATGCAAAAAGGAAAATTGAAATCCAGCATGCCAAAAGCAACAAGATCTAAATTGTAACGCAACAAATATTCAGGTAGGTCATGATTGCTATCGGAATGGGGGAAGGCCATTTTTATTTACGTCAACTAAGAACCGTTTGGAGCTTTTCTACCTTTCCTTTGATTTTTCTTATATCCTCAAACTCCAGGTTTTCAAGGTTTATCTTCTTAGGGCCACTTTTAAGTTCCAGTTCGATCTCAAAAAGCTTGATATGAACTGTTTTAATATCATCAATTATTACAGAGTCAACTA
>DAIUKI010000142.1:0-7036 GCA_036848255.1 Bacteroidales bacterium
GCCTATTGAAAAGCCAACTGCCCCGGCCCTGTTCGATCCTCCAAAGTCGGCTTATAGAATTACACTTACCTGGGTAGTTTATTTAAAAAATTCATTATAGCTTCATTGAATAAAGCTGGCTGCTCAATTGGTATTAAATGACCTGACCGTGGTATAATTTCCCTCTTCGAATTTGCAATTCCCGCATTGATTGCACCGGCATGTGCATGGACATCAGGAATATCATACTCACCTGCAAGAATAAGGGTAGGTACTTTAATTTCTGAAAGGGATCTTACGGCAACCTTTCCGGCAGGCTGGGTAGGTACCACGTTCTGTCGGGCAAGGTTGGGAAGTAACTTCATTACCTTTTCTTTTGCCACACTATTTTCTGAATAAATTTCATAAGGATCATCCTTTATGAAATATTCGTTGACTTTTATGGGATCAGAATATTTTTGAGGGTTGAAATGGCCCCCCCGGGTTTCCATATGTGATGTATAGCCAAACCCACCACGCTTCGGCGCGGGCAGGATTAAATACTATTTCCTGGGTGTTGAAAGTTTAAAGCCTCTTTTGTTAAGTTCAATATCATGATTAGGATCATAGTTCTGATAGTCTGAATAAACTATCTCACCGAGATTATTGACCCATCTGTATTTCCAGTGATCGGTATCCCTCTCTGTATTTCCGGTATGAGGGTTCTTATACTCATTCTGTTCTGTAAGGGTAAGGTACATGTCTTTGTTGATCTCGGAGTTTGTCCTGCTCTGGTTTTCATTAATCGCGTTGGTCAAAGCCTGAATCTCCTGCTGTTGAAGAAGTATCTGCCCGCTCCGCTTGCGCTGGTTGTTTATCTCAGGTCCGACCCAACCTGCCCTCCAGGTACCAGAATTGCAAATCACTCCAAGAACAGGTTCCCATTGATCGAGTTCACCATATGGAGCCCTTGCAAGTATCGTTGATTTGTTCTTCCACATACCTGCCCCGTTAGCGCCATAGTCCTCTATGACTGTAACCATTCGTTCCTGGTACCTGACACCATTCTCGTAATAGCTGTATTCAATCATTCCTGCCCGGTACGAAACATTTGTGACAGCTTTCAGTCCAGGATCGGCAGCTCTCAGGAATAATTCCGCCACAGCAGGCAGGGATTTGCCCGACATCACTTTAATACCACTGGCATTGGGGTGAGAATATGGAATCGCAACCTCCGTAATAAATTTATCAGGAGTCCGCTTCTTCCTCACAAGAGTATTGTTGAATATGGCTCCTTCAGGATTTCCAAAAGCAACTGCCTGGTCTATACATAACATCTCGGGCAGCCATCGGACAATAACTTTGCCATCGGCGCTTCTGACTGCCATATCAAATTTGCACTCAACCATATTGCTTGCGCCGGCAATCTTGTCGGAAAGTAATCTTAAAGCACCTCCTTCAATAACCCAGCCATTGGGAACAAGAAGGCTGAAAGCCTTCTCCCTGGGTTCATCAATGCGTCTGAAATACAAGCCTTTGGACTGTCCTGAAACCATTAACTGGCATGCCAGTATCGGAATCACAAGAAAAAAACGAATTGTTTTCATCTAATTTTCTTCTATAAAGGTATGACTAATTTATAAAAAAATCAGAAACATCCATGATACTGACGTTAAAGTCATGCAGTCCATTCGGCCAGTATCCTGGTAAATATCCAGAACCTTCTATTGTAAATTATTCCCTCCGGATCAGCATACCATCCGGGAAAGACCGGATTGCCCGAAAAACGTATCTGATGGGTGCATCCTGAAATTAAGCCGGAAAGCAGAATTAAGATTGAAAGAGTATGCTTCATTATTAAAATAGTTGCCAAGTAAAAAGATTCACAGTTCAGAAAATTATCTGTTTTTGGATTTTCTGATTTGTTTTAATACTTTGTCAGAAGCAAGCTTACCGGTTAAGATTGACATTGGTACACCTGCAGGACTGTAGGCCCATTGACCTGCCTGAAAAATAGAAGGTACTGGTGTAAGAACTGAACGATCCGAGTTCTGAATCTGGTTTATAACCGGCATAGATTTTTGAAATGACCATCCTGTAATAGCTCCTTCAGAACTTCCTACTCTGTTTTCAATGCTTAATGGTGTAAATGAGAAACGTGCAATGATTTTATTTTTCAACACAGGGTAGACAGAATCGGATATTACACTCAAAATACGATTCTCAAGTTCCTTAATAAACTCATCAAGCCAGCCTGCTTCTTTAATCTTGTTAAACAAATCATATTCAGCAAGTAAGCTGATAATCATGCCTGTCTTACCCGGAGGAACCAGTTCGGGATCTTTCAGTCCGGGAATAGAAATCTCGTAAGTGTTTAACCGGGTAAATTTGTCAAGCCAGGTCAGAATTTGTTCTTTTTCAACTTTCTTAATATTACCCAACAAATAATTAAGTTCTCCCCGGTGAGTTTCTCCCAGGCCAAGCTTTGAGGGGGTATAAAAGAAATGTCCATGAGCGATTTTCCTGAAGCTTTCAAGTGGTTCATCTACTTCAATGAATAAAGAAAATACAGAATCGCCGCCACGGTTTTTAAGGAACATGTTTTTTGTATCCTCAACTTTTGGTGTAATTCCGGGTGAAAGACCTTTTGTTACGATGATTTTATAAAGTGTCTTCAAATCAGCAGCCCAGATAAGATTTTCATATTTGTAGGGGATATTATTTTGATCAGTCACAAGACATTTTTCAGCCAACACTTCAATAATTTTTGTCTCTGTTTTTATTTCTCCTCCACATTCTATTATTTTGTTTTTCAAGGCTTCCGGCAGTTTTCCTACTCCACCGTTTGGATAGAAATAATCAAGATATAAGGAAAAATAGCTCAATGCAAAAAAGGTCGGTGTATTTTTAAAGAAGTGCTGCGAAATAATATCCCGGAGTGAAGGATTTTTTAAAAGAGTTTTTAAATATTCCTCAACCGGCATGTTCATACGGTTTATCTTTCCAACAGTAAAAATAAATTTTGGCAGCCAGGGTAAAAGTTTTTTGAAAATGAAGGTTCTGTCATGCCTTAAATCTTTAAACACAGGATTCTCTATTCCATACAGAACATCCATATGTTTCATTATTCCCCGGATGATCCTTACGATTTCACCAATCTCTTCTTTACTTTCGGGGAATAATTTTGTCAGTAGATCCCGGTATTTAACCAAACTATCCAGATCTTCTATATGTAAAATTTCGTTTTCTATTCCCAGGGAAACCTTGCTTTTTACAACATCGAGCTGAATGCCCAGATCCTTTAACAAAGGGAATATAATACCTGCATCTTCCAGGGCTCTTACTCCGGCATCAAAATGAAAACCGTCACGGGTAAATGAATTAACCAGTCCTCCGCACTCATTGTTTTTTTCTATAAGCAATACTTTTTGTTTAGCACGTGCGAGATAAGCTGCAGAAGTCAATCCGGCAATACCTCCTCCAACAATGATAGTATTGTATGTATTCTCAGGCATAATCCTTTGATTCAGAGAATTCAATAAACTAATCCTGTGATATCATTTACTGTTTTGAACCAGGCAATCCAGCCAATTCCAGACTTTTTTTCCAAAGTTCGTAAGCTGCTTCCATGTCGAGAGCAGGTGGTGCAGGTTCTTCTTCGGTGGTTAAATTAAAGAATTTTCCACTAATGGACTCTATCTCTTTTGAAACACCTAGATAATACAATGCTTCGGCAGATATTTCGGCGGATTTTAATGTTTTATCGATAAAATTCCTTTTAAACCACTTGTAAACCGGTCCGTTTTCCTGGCCTGTATCAGTTTTGACAGCTCCCGGATGCATGGAATTAATAGATACTCCGGTGTTTTGAAAATGTTCATTAAAAACTTTCATTGATAAAAGCTGTGCTGTTTTGGCAGAACCATAACTTTTTAAACCTGAATATCTGCGCTTTTCCCAATTCAAATCATCAAGCCTCAATCCCCAGACGGCAAAACGGTGACCTTCGGAATTAACCATAATTATTCTGGCCTTTCCCTGAGATTTGAGCTTATCCATAAGACTGAAATTTAAAATAAAAGAAGAAAGATGTTGAATCATAAAAACCTTTTCAATCCCATCGCAGGTTAATTCTCTTTTTGTCAGGTAAATACCTGCATTATGTATCAGGACATCAATCGGGGTATCAAGCTTTGATAGTTCTTCTGCCACCCGACGAATATCCTTCAAATTACTCAGGTCGGCAATTTTATAATCGCAATTGACTCCAAATTCATTTTTAATCTCATTGCGTAAAGCCTCTGATTTTTGCAGATTGCGATTTATACACAGTAATTTTGCTCCATGCGAAGCATATTTTCGGGCTGCATGGTACCCTATGCCTGAAGTAGCTCCGGTGATAACAACTAGCTTTTCGTTAAAATCATCGGCACAAATTTCAGGGTCTGACATATTGTTCCTGATCATTGCAAATATGTTAGACCATCGATATTCTTTAAAATATTGAAAGAATTTATTATTTTTTCTCATAAACTCTCCTTACCCGAATTTTCTTATCATAAACTTTCTGTAAGCTTTTCCGAACCTTGGGATATTGTCAAAGATGTCACCCCACAGATCATAATAATCTCTTTGTTCTGAAATTTTCCCCTCTTTATTTAAAGTCAGACGGCTTGAGCCATACATTACTGAACTCGGATTTTTTTTAAACTTAATTGTCATTTCCCATTCGAGAAAAATTATATTCTCATCCATGACAGCATTGACAATTTTCATTTTCAGGTCTTTTGAGCGTTTTGTAAGACGTTCCGTCATTGCTGTAAATTCTTCGATTCCACGAATTTCCTGAATGGAATCTCTGAAATAGACATTATTGTCGTAATAGGGGAGAATGTGCGCCCAATCAGGTTTGCCTTCAGTGTTGTATGTTTTGCTCCATAAGTCGAGTACTAATTCTTTTGTCAGCATAGATTGTCTGGTTAAATATCTGGATTTTAAATTCCCTTCTTTTGCAGATTGCCCAATAATCCAAAATTAATGAATTTAATAAAGGCTTCCAATAACGCTCTTAATTGTAAGAAGCACTGGGATTCATTTGCAGTAAAGCGGCTTCAGATTCTGTTACTGGAATTTTACAAGACTTATTTACACAGACATAGATTGTTGTCTGACCTGAAACCAGCTTATCTTCAAGCAGATTCAATGTCCCTTCATTCTTTCCACCAAGGAAGATAGTATCAGGAAGATAATTGCTATCCATGGTTGTTCTTATTTGGTCCCAATCCGGTCCAACAATTGCCACCTCGTATATTGGTTTAATCAGATGAATTGCCAGAAGTCCCCAGTTGGAATATGAAAAGATGTTCTGATGTAAATCTTTCCGGACATTTGTAAGCATCTGAGATGCTTTTTGAATAATGGATTCATTATTAAAATAGTACCCCAGTAAAAAAAGATTCATTGCCATTTCAGAATTCGAGGAAGGAATTACATTATCATAAATTTCCATTTTTCGGGCTATCAGATCAGAATGATTATCATGTGTATAAAAAAACATACCAGAGGATGTATCGAAAAAATGAAGTATTACATAATCCGTCAGATCTTTTGCTTTGTATAGCCATTTTTCATCAAATGTTGCTTGATACAGATCAATAAATGCAGTAATCGTGAATGAATAATCATCAAGAAGGCCTGCAACTGATGATTTTCCGTTTTTATAATTGCGGGTTATCTCACCATTTTTCCCTATTGCATTATCTGTTAAAAAGGCAGCATTTTTAAGAGCAGTTTTCAAAAACCTTACTTCTCCGAATGCCCTGTATGCATCAATATATCCTTTTAACATAATGGCATTCCAGGAGGTGAGTATTTTGTCATCGATTCCTGGTTTTACTCTCTTATTACGGTTTCTGAGCATTAACACTCTGGCATTTTCCAACTTTTTCTTAAGCTCCCCAACTGTGATATTGTATTTTTTTGATATTTCAATATCAGAAGATATAATGTGTAGCACATTTTTCCCACTTTCCCAATTGCCGGATATGGTCAAATCAAAATAATCCAGAAAGAGAGGAGCCTTCTTCCCAAGGAAGGATTCAACTTCGTCTTTTGTCCATGCATAAAATTTCCCTTCTTCACCTTCACTGTCTGCATCGAGAGAAGAATAAAACCCACCTTCCCCGGATGTCATTTCCCGTTCAATGAAATCGAGGGTCTCATAAACTATATTCTTATATAGTGGATTCTTTGTAAGCTGCCACGCATGAGTGTAAAGGCTGACCAACTGACCATTGTCATATAGCATCTTCTCGAAATGTGGTATATGCCAGTCTTCATCTGTGGAGTAGCGGGAAAACCCGCCTCCGATCTGGTCATATATACCACCTTTGGCCATGTTATCCAAAGTTGATGTAACTGCTTTTAATACATCCGGATTTTTACTAATGGAATAGTAATGCATCAGGTATTCCCAAATGGAAGGCATTGGAAATTTAGGTGCTTGTTTCATCCCACCTTTTTCAAAGTCAATATTGGGTTTCTGGTTGTCGAAGAAACTATCAACGTCGCTATTGGTTAAAACTGACTTTTCATTTACAAAAACAATATTCTCACTTGATTTTATTCCATTTGTAATCTTATTTGCTTGATCTGTCAATGATGAAGGGTCATTATGTTGTATATCAATAAAATAATTCAGGATTTTTATCAAATTGGTCTTAGAAAAATATGTTCCTGCAAAAAATGGTTTCCCATCCGGTAAAGCAAACACATTTAGTGGCCATCCTCCGTTTCCTGATGTAAGATAAGCTGCATTCATATATATCTGGTCAATATCAGGTCTTTCTTCCCTGTCCACTTTAATACAGACAAAATGTTCATTCATTATGCGGGCAACTGTGGTGTCTTCGTAACTTTCATGTTCCATAACATGGCACCAGTGACATGCTGAATATCCGATACTAATGATGACCATTTTATTTTCATCTTTAGCTTTTTTTAATGCTTTATCACCCCATGGAAACCAGTTGACAGGATTATGTGCATGCTGCAACAAATAGGGACTGCTTTCGCTGAT
>DAIUKI010000143.1:0-7021 GCA_036848255.1 Bacteroidales bacterium
AGAAGATCAAGACTATTCAGCGTGCTGTGGTGAAAGAAACCAACAAAATGAGCGGTACCATTACCGAGTCGTTAAGAAACATCGAACTTGTGAAAAGCCTGGGGCTGACATATCCGGAGATCAGGCGTCTGAAAACTTTCACGAAAAAGATCTTCGACCTTGAAATGAACAAGGTCAAAAGAATCCGGACGCTTACATTCCTTCAAAGTTCGGTATTGCTTATCCTCAAGGAATCAATCCTCTTTATCCTTTTATGGCTGATCTTCCGTAAAATGCTTTCTCCCGGTGAGCTTATTTCAATGCAGTTCATCTCCACCCGGATAATTTTCCCGCTTCAGGATCTGGGGACCATAATTCTATCATATCGTGAAGCAGAAGCCTCCCTGCAGATATTCAACGATCTGATGCAAAAGAAACCGGAATACAGGCCAGAGGAGCCTGTCGATATCGGTGATATTGAAAACCTGTTCTTTGACCATGTAAGCTTTCGCTATAAAAATGCTGAAACCGATGCCATTGAAAACCTTTCATTCAGGGTGAAACGGGGCGAAACGATTGCTTTTGCAGGACCGTCGGGTTGCGGTAAGTCGACACTTGTAAAACTTCTGGTGGGATTGTATACGCCCACAAAGGGCACCATTTATTATGATGATATTCCGGCAAAGGATATCCGTTATAACCGGATGCGCAGGCAACTTGGCTTTGTCACCCAGGAAACCCAGCTTTTTTCGGGCACTGTTCGGGAAAATATGCAATTTGTAAAACCTGAAGCAACCGACAAGGAGATTTATGAATCGTTGAGAAAAGCTTCTGCAATTAAGCTTGTCGAAAGTTCCCCCCAGGGGCTTGATACGCTTTTGGGGGAAGGAGGTAAAATGGTTTCAGGTGGTGAAAAACAAAGACTTGCAATTGCACGGGCGCTGCTGCGTAATCCGAGAATTCTTATTTTCGATGAAGCTACATCTGCCCTCGATTCGATTACGGAGGATGAGATCACCGGGACACTCAGGGATATATCGGCCGGGAAACAGCAGATAATACTTATGATAGCCCACAGGCTATCCACAATCATGCATGCCGACAGGATCTATGTTCTTGAAAAGGGGAAGATAATTGAAGAAGGAACGCACGACATGCTTGTGGATAAAAAAGGATTATATTATGCAATGTGGAGGCAGCAGATTGGGGAAAGAAGCAGTGTCTCTCATCATAATTCCTCAAAAAAGCAGCTTTGAAATTAAAATTTTGTTATTTTGGCATTGTTAATTGTAGGGGCGTAGCAAGCTACGCCCCTACAGCTCAAAAATCAGAATTATGGGGAAAAATAAATTCACCAGAAGGCAGTTTATGGCTACAATGGCTGCGGGTGCCGGAACAGTACTCGCCGGAAACCTGATAAGTGCAGTTGCCCCGGTCGGATTGCCTGAGATGTTCGATCCGTTTCAGACGGTGACCCTTGGAAAAACCGGGATCAAAACCACTCTTCTGGGTATGGGAACAGGTTATAGCGGTTATAACCGTTCCTCAAATATTACAAGGGCGGGTGTTGCAGAATCTGTTATCAGGGCTGCCTGGGAAAGAGGGATTCGCTTTTTTGACTGTGCCGATAGTTACGGGACACACCCTTTCACACAGGCCGCACTTAAAGGTATCCCCAGAGAAAAATATGTACTGGGAACAAAAATGTGGGTCACTGCAGGGGGCATCCCGGAAAAGGAAAGGCCCGATTCTGCAATTGTAGTTGACCGTTTCAGAAAAGAACTGAATACAGATTATATTGATCTTGTACAGCTGCATTGTATGACAACCGGAGAATGGTCAGATGAGCAGAAAAGATTTATGGACGGCCTTGAAAACCTTAAAGCCAAAAAGATAATCAGGGCACATGGATTATCAGTTCATTCCTTCGATGCACTCAAAGTGGCTTCTGAACATCCGTGGGTCGACGTGATCCATGTCAGGATAAATCCTTTTGGCGAAGCCATGGATCAGCGCGATCCGTCGCTTGTTGTTCCGGTTATTGAAAAGTTCCATAAGGCCGGAAAAGGGGTTATCGGAATGAAGCTGATAGGTGGCGGAAAACTTAAGGATGACCCTCAAAAGATTGAAGAATCGCTCAAATTTGTTCTGGGGCTTGGAACTGTTGATATGATAATCATCGGCTTCGAAAAGCCGGAGCAGATCGATAATTATATTGAACGTATCAAGAAAATTCAGGTTACATAAATAAAATAGGGACGTGCCATGGCACGTCCTTATTTAATAAATCAAATAGATATGAAATGCATCATTTCATCCCTGGTACTGTTTATATTGTTCCCGATATTAGTATTGTCTCAGGATTCGGGCCTTTCTTCAATCCTGAATCCGGGAACCGGACTAAAAAAACTTGCGGGAGATTTCAGCTTCACCGAGGGACCTGCACCTGACAAGGCAGGAAATGTGTATTTCACCGACCAGCCCAACGACAGGATAATGGTGTGGAGTGTAAAAGGGGAACTTTCGACTTTCATGCAGCCATCCGGCCGCTCAAACGGCCTCTTCTTTGATAACAAGGGAATACTCTGGTCATGTGCCGATGAGAAGAATGAACTGTGGCGTATAAGCCCTGACAAAAAAACCGAAGCGGTGCTGAACATGTATAACGGAAAGCTCCTCAACGGCCCCAACGATCTCTGGGTTGCTACGGATGGAAGTATATTTTTTACCGACCCTTACTATAAAAGAGCATGGTGGAACCATTCCGAAATGCCTCAGGAAAAACAGTGTGTTTATTTTCTGAGTCCCGATCATAAAACCCTGAAACGTGTTGAGGAGGAGCTGATGCAACCCAACGGAATCGTTGGAACCCCCGATGGAAAAACGCTCTATGTTGCTGACATAAAAGGGAATAAAACATGGTCGTATTCGATAAATGCCGATGGGAACCTTTCGGATAAAAAGCTCTTTTGCGAAATGGGATCCGATGGCATGACCATTGATTCAAAAGGGAATATTTATCTGACGGGAAAAGGAGTGACAATCTTTGATAAAACGGGGAAAAAGATCGGAAATATTGCGATACCGGAGAACTGGACCGCTAATGTTTGTTTTGGAGGAAAAAACAGAAAATCGCTCTTTATAACCGCAAGCAAAGGTCTCTACATGATTGAGACCCGGATTAAAGGAGCCTATTGATCCGCAAAATTCATCATCTGATCAAAACTTTAATGTTTTTTTTGTTATCGTGATTTAAAATTATATAACATTGTAACCTTATTTGAAATACGACATCGAAATAAGTTGTAACAATTACGTTTCAAAAAAAGGCTGAAATGGAAGGAACTCGAAGGGCAGATATAAGACCAGGTATTGATGTAATGGTAGAACTTACTGAAGACAAGCGCACCGGGCGGCTTACAGGGGGCAAGGTAAAGGAAATACTTACATCGGCTCCCATGCATCCTCACGGGATCAAGGTAAAACTTGAGAACGGTTTGGTAGGAAGAATAAAACAGATCATCCAGTCAAACTGATATTGCAGTCTGTGCAAATAACCTGTTCATTACAGGTTTTTTTAGTTACTCCGGGGTGCATGACAATCATAAATTTGCTTAAATTTGAATTGGATGGAATGGATATTTACCGTCTATTCTGAATATTTAATCTAACTCCTGATAAAATGAATTACGAGGATTTTATTGTAACAACTTTAGGTAAACCGAGCGTTGTATCACCTCTTAAAACTTCTCAGCGGGAAGACAGTCCCGTATATAAGTTTGTTAACGATAACGAACGGATCCTATATGAGATAACCCTTGATGATTTCAACAAATACAGGGAGAGCGGGAAAATACCTGTTTCTTTTGAGAAAGCCGGACCCAAGGAAAATATTTTCTTTGAACCTGCAAAGACAAAAGTCGCCATAGTCACCTGTGGAGGACTGTGCCCGGGATTTAATAACGTTATCAGGGCAATTGTCAATCAGCTTGTATACAGGTTTGGTATAACCCGGATTCTTGGAATACAATACGGATTTGAGGGTCTTATCCCCAAATACAACCATGCTGTTATTGAACTCACAGCACCGATGGTAGCCGATATTTATCAGTCTGGAGGTACATTCCTTGGCACCTCAAGGGGTAACCAGGATGTCGGGCAGATGGTTGATACGCTTGAAATACTGAATATTAATGTTTTGTTCTGTATAGGTGGCGACGGGACACTCAGGGGAGCACATGCAATTTACAAGGAGATAGAAAAAAGAAAGCTTAAAATATCGGTGGCCGGTATACCAAAAACAATTGACAATGATATTGATCTGATACAGAAATCATTCGGTTTTGAAACGGCTTTCTCGATCGCAAACGATATTATCATGAATGCACATAACGAGGCCCACGGCGCCTACAATGGCATTGCACTCGTAAAGTTGATGGGCCGCGATTCAGGCTTTATTGCAGCGAGTGCCGCACTTGCTGTCCAGGAAGTTAACTTTGTCCTGATACCGGAGGTACCTTTTGATCTCTACGGTCCCAGGGGATTTCTCAAGGTTTTGAAGAAGCGTCTTGAGGAGAGGCATCATGCTATGATAGTTGTCGCCGAGGGGGCCGGACAGGAATTCTTTGAGTCTGAAAATGCTGAGCGCGATGCTTCAGGGAATCTCAAGCATAAAGATATCGGCATCTACCTCAAGGAAAAGATCCGGGAAGAATTCAATGCAAAGGGTTTTCCGCATTCGATCAAATATATCGATCCGAGCTATATTATCAGGAGCGCCCCGGCAAATGCAAATGACAGCAAGTTCAGCAACCTTCTTGCGCAGAATGCGGTTCATGCAGCGCTTGCAGGTAAAACAGATTTCGTTGTGGGATACTGGAATTATGAATTTACACTTATGCCGATTTCAATGGCTGTGGCAAAGCGGAAAAAAATAGACGTTGAAGGTGAACTCTGGTGGAACGTTCTTGAGGCCACCGGCCAGCCTATAAGCATGATAAATCACTGATATGATCAGGACAGTCATTTTTGACCTTGGAAACGTGCTTATAAGCTTTATCCCTTCTGAATTCCTTAAGAAGAAGAATTACCCTTCAACTATACGAAATACAATTCTCACGGATGTTTTTCAGGGCGAAGAATGGAAAATGCTCGACAATGGGGTGATCACTTTAAATGACGCTATTGATTCAATTGCTCTTAAATCGGCCCTGAATAGGGAGGAAATAGCCCTTGTTTTCAATTTCAGGCGCGATATAATGTTTCCCCTTGACGATAATGTCAGACTTCTCCCGGCGCTTAAAAAGAATGGTTTCAGAGTATATTACCTTTCTAACTTCCCTCTGGATATGTTTGAAGAAATAAGGAATGACTATTACTTCTTCAGGCATTTCGACGGAGGCATAATATCGGCCGAAGTAAAACTTTCCAAACCGGATGTGAGGATTTACAGACTTTTTCTTGATAAATACTCACTGGATGCTGCAGAATGTCTTTACATCGATGATATTGAAGAAAACGCAAAAGCAGCAGAATCAACAGGCATGCAGACTCTCCTGACAAATGGCTCAGTGAAAATCTCGGACGAACTGGGAAAGGTTCTTGGTATTAATTTTTGAGCCACCTACTACTTATTATTTAGCACCTCCTCTTGATCTCCCATGCAAATCCAGTACCTCCGCCCGTCACGATTCATTCTATTCGATTCTCAGAGACTTAATCAGTGTGTAAAAACTTCTTATATGCTTGTTATTGAGGCACATAATCAGTCTATCATACAGCTTAACTCAGGATTTGTTTCAGCGCTGATTCCGTAAGTATTTTATCAATATTTCAGCTTTGCTTCTGCCAACCAGCTTTTCAAGTTCACCTTCTGTTGTATTTCTGATTTTTTCAATGGAGTCAAAATTCCTGAGCAGGATTTCCTTGGTCTTTGGTCCGATTCCCTTAATGTCATCCAGCTCCGATCTTGTCATTACTGATGAACGCTTGTCGCGGTGAAAATTTATCCCGAAACGGTGTGCTTCGTTTCTCATTTGCTGGATAAGTTTCAGACTGTAGGAATTCTTGTCGAGGTATATCGGAACGGAGTCTCCCGGGAAATATATTTCTTCAAGTTTTTTTGCTATCCCTATAACTGTGACCGTTTCTCTAAGTCCAAGCTTCCCGATACTTTTCATTGCAGATGAAAGCTGCCCTTTTCCCCCGTCGATCACGACAAGCTGTGGTACCGGATTTTTTTCTTCCAGCATTCTTTTGTACCGCCTGTATATTACCTCTTCCATCGAGGAAAAATCGTCGGGACCCGTAACGGTTTTTATATTGAAATGCCTGTAATCTTTTTTGCTGGGCCGGCCATTCCGGAAGACTACACATGCGGCTACCGGATTTGCGCCCATGATGTTCGAATTGTCAAAGCATTCAATATGAACTGGAACGACGGGCATGTGAAGATCATTCTTTACTTTTTCAAGGTATTTTCCCGTTCTTGATTCGGGTTTATGCTCAAGAAGTTTCTTTTTCTGTTCAAGCTTGTAGTAAATTGCATTTCTTTCGGCAAGCTCCAGCAGCTTAAGTTTTTCTCCTATTTTAGGTACTGTGTATTTAATCTTATCAAGTTGAATATCAGGCCTGAACGGCACTATAATCTCCGGGGAATCGCTTGAAAAGCGCTCCCTTATTTCAGTGATTGTGGAACCCAGCAAAGATTCCTTTTCTTCCTCAACCTTTGATCTTATCTCAAGCGTAAAAGCCTGCACCACAGCTCCTTCAACCACCTTCATATAGTTGACGTAGCAATTGTCATTGTCCTGCGTGAAGGCAAACACATCAACATTTTTTATTGTATTGCTGACCACTGCTGAACGGCTTCTGAATCTGTTGAGGATCTCTATCTTCTCCTTGAGAATCTGTGCGTCCTCAAAACGGAGATCCCGTGAAAATTCTGCCATTTTCTCCTTCAGATGTCCTGTTACGGTAAGAATTTTACCCTTCAGGATATCCCTTATCTGACGGATCGATTCGTCATATTCCGATGGTGTCT
>DAIUKI010000144.1:0-7001 GCA_036848255.1 Bacteroidales bacterium
AAAAAACTGGCTTCGATGTCTTGATATTAATATTTGCTATATCATTCATCTTAATTGTAATGTTCTCATAATCACGCTCAAGAGAGTCGATATTCATCCTGTAATTAATGGTTTTTATTATGCATTCGACTTCATTTGTATTTAAACGGACAAGGTACCTTCCGCCGGCTTTAAGAGGTTTTTCATTGAACCAGCAAATCATCAGGTTAATATCCTGGCCAGACTGAGGAAGTTGGCCGTTCCTGACAATAAGGTCTCCTCTGCCGATATCAATTTGATCTTCAAGGATAATTGAAACAGATTCTCCTGCTGATGCTTCGGACAAAAATTTCCCCATTACATCGATACCCGATATCCTTGATCTTAACATTGAAGGCAGAACTGTAACCGAATCTCCTTTTCTGAATGTTCCACCGGCAATTCTGCCCGCATAACCACGGTAATCATGATATTTATCTGATAAAGGCCGTATTATTGTCTGAACAGGGAATCTCGATTCAGACGAGTTTTTTGTTTTCTGTATTTCAATAGTTTCGATAAACCGAAGAAAGGTACTGCCTTCATACCACCTCATCTTTTCAGATGGGTCAACCACATTATCACCGAATTTGGCACTTATCGGAATATAATGTGCATTTTCTATATTAAGTTTTCCGGCAAGGGAAGCAAGTTCCTCCTTAATATTTATAAAAACTTCTTCAGCATAATTTACCATATCCATTTTATTTATACAGAAAACGATATGCCTGATATCAAGTAAAGATGCTATATAAGAATGGCGAAGAGTTTGTTCAAGCACCCCTTTTCGTGCATCGATAAGTATTACTGCAAGGTCAGCAGTGCTTGCTCCGGTCACCATATTCCTCGTATATTGAATATGACCCGGAGTATCTGCGATTATAAACTTCCTTGCAGGTGTGGCGAAATACCTGTAGGCAACATCAATTGTGATTCCCTGTTCCCTTTCTGCCCTTAGTCCATCAGTCAGAAGTGAAAGATCAATACCCTCTTTGCCAAGGCGTTTACTGGATTCGACTATATGATCCATCTGGTCCTCAAAGATTGATTTACTGTCATATAGAAGCCTTCCAATCAGGGTACTTTTGCCATCATCGACGCTGCCTGCTGTCGTAAACCTCAACAGACTCTTATAATTACTCTTACCATTTATTTCCATTTACTTAAACAATTAAATAAAAAGGTCAAATCCCTGTCTCTCAGTCTCTCAGTCTCATTCTCATCACTCATCACTCATCACTCATCACTCATCACTCATCACTCAAAAATAGCCCTCCTTCTTCCTGTCTTCCATTGCCGCTTCCGATCTTTTATCATCATATCGTCCGCCTCTTTCGGTCACCCTGGTTGCAGCAATTTCAGTAACAATTTCTTCCAGCGATTCTGCCTTTGACAGAGTGACTCCGGTACATGTTATATCCCCAATGGTCCTGCACCTTACCTCTGCCTCAAAAACCATTTCAGATGGTTTTGTCTGCATGAAAGGTGCCCAGGCCAGGTATACTCCATTACGCTGAAAAATCTTACGCCGGTGTGTATAGTACAGGTGCGGCAAAATGATATTTTCATTCATAATATACTGCCATACATCCAGCTCGGTCCAGTTACTTATCGGAAACACCCTGAAATGTTCACCAAAATTCTTATGACCATTAAAGATGTTCCAGAGTTCAGGCCTCTGATTCTTTGGATCCCATTGTCCGAATTCATTCCGGTGCGAAAAAAATCTTTCCTTTGCCCTGGCTTTCTCTTCATCACGTCGTCCTCCGCCAATGGCAACATCAATTTTCAGGTCATCAATAGCATCAAGAAGGGTAACCGATTGTGCTTTGTTTCTGCTTGCATTGATCCCGGTCTCCTCAGCAACCCTGCCCTGGTCAATCGAATCCTGAACCAATCTGACGATCAGCTCTACACCAAGTTCATTTGCAAGGTTATCTCTGAATGTCAGAGTTTCATCGAAGTTATGTCCGGTATCAATATGCATAAGGCTGAAAGGCATTTTTGCCGGCCAGAATGCCTTTTTTGCCAGATGAACCAGTATAATTGAATCTTTCCCACCCGAAAAAAGGATAACTTTTTTCTCAAACTGAGCAGCTACCTCTCTCATTACAAAAATGGCCTCGTTTTCAAGTTCCTTCAGATGTTCATTGTTTATCTTCATATGTACTTTTTAAAATCTTACTAATGTTTAACGTCATTGCGAATCCCGCGAACGCGGTGAAGCAATCCTTTGCTCTAGCCTCGAATATTACTTAAGGTGAAGTCCGCATTCTTTTTGCCCTCCTTCTTCCCACCACCATCTTCCTGACCGGAAGCCAGCTCCATTTTCCACTGCCCTTGTACAGGGCTCGCACCCGATGCTGACAAAGCCCTTGTCATGTAAAACATTGTATGGGATATTATTTTCCTTGATGAAAATGTCAACATCCTCAAACGACCAGCTGAAAAGAGGGTAAAACTTATACAGTTTCTTTTCTTCATCAAACTCTATCCAATCCATCTGACGACGGTTATCCGACTGGCCGGATCTGATTCCCGAAATCCAGCACTCTTTATTCTTAAGGGCTCTGTTCAAAGGTTCCAGTTTTCTTACCCTGCAACACTCCAGTCTGTTCTCCCGTGAATGGTAAAAGCTGAATGGGCCCTTTTCTGTAACCATTTTTTCAACGGATTCATGATCAGGGAAATATGTATTTATCTTCTTCCCGTATCTCTTTATGGTTTCACTGAATACTCTATATGTCTGGGGAAATAATCTTCCGGTATCGAGAGTGGCAACATCCACTTGTATATTATTTTCAAAAATCATATGGGAAATTACCTGATCTTCAATTCCGAAACTTGAAGTGAATACAACTTTATCCGGGAAGATCTCAGCAAGCGTTTTCAGTTGATCTTCAACCGTTTTATTTTCAATCCGTTCTCTTATGTCTTTTATTTCCATCTATTTATTTTATCATTACTGTCCGATAAATATCTAATATATCACCTCAAACATGGATATTTATTACATCCCTACGGGATTTAGAATCAATGGGGACTCTATTCCTTCTATAAATATTTGGTTCCTAACGGAACTGTCCCAGCGGGACAAGATATTTGAAGCCATTGTTATAAATTTCTTTTAAAAGTCCCGTATGGGACGAAATAAAGATTTACTGGACAATAGGGTTATTTTATATCTATTTATTTCTTTTAATTCCATATTTAACTAAAACTACCAGACAGGTAATCTTTTGTCAACTGCTTTTTTGGATCATTGAAAAACTCTTCGGCCGGGCCTGATTCAACAATTTTCCCCAGGTACATAAAAACGATATTATCTGCAATTCTTTTTGCCTGTCTCAGTGTGTGAGTTACGAGGATCACTGTATATTTTTCTTTCAGCTTTATAAAAAGTTCCTCTATCTTTTTGGTTGAAAGCGGGTCGAGAGCAGAAGTTGCTTCATCACCGAGAATGTATTCAGGTTCAATCGCCAGACCCCGTGCAAGGCATAACCTCTGCTGCTGACCTATTGACAGGCGGTTGGCTGATGAGCGAACCCTGTCCCTGACCTCGTCCCATAATCCAACATACTGAAGATACTGGATAACTGTCTGGTTGATCTTTTTCCTTCTTCTTATTCCGTGAATCCGCGGGCCGTAGGCAACATTTTCAAAAATCGACATCGGTAGGGGGCATGGACGCTGGGCCAGCAATCCCATCTTCTTACGGGTATCTATGACATTAATACTTTTATCATAGATATTCTCCCCGTCCACGTACACCTTGCCGGTTATTTTCACTTCAGGTGTTTCATCATGCATACGGTTAAGCGTTTTCAGGAAAGTCGATTTCCCGCAGCCTGAGGGCCCGATTATGCATGTAATGCGTTTTTCGGGAATAGCCAGATTTATATCCTTCAGAATATGATTGTCCTCAATATAAACATTAAGGTCCTCAATCCTGAGGGAACTGTTGCCAGCCACTTTCTTCAGAGGAGTTGGTCTTTCCGTCTCCAATACCGGATATGTTGTCAGTACTCTCATTTGACTGGTTGCATTGATCATATTTTATGTTTTGAGAATTTTGAACTGAAATATCTTGCTGAAAAGCTTAATATTAAAATCAGCACGGTCAATATCACTGCTGAAGCATAGGCCCGGTTCTGGACTTCTTCGACAGGACTGCCAAGCTGGAAGAATATTGCCAGGGGTAATGAAGCGGCAGGCTGGTTTAAAGCGGACGGGATGTTATCAGTGTAACCCGCAGTAAAAAGTACGGTAGCAGCGTCCCCGATGCCTCTCCCAACGGCTAACAGGGTAGCTGTGACAAGCCCGGGCATCAGCTGTTTTAAAATTACCCTTGTCATTTCATATTTTGTGGCTCCCATCGAGAGCAATGCATCCGGAAGATCGCGGGACAGGAGCCTTGTCACTTCATCAAGTGAACGCATCATGATTGGCATTATAAGCATTCCTAATGTTATTATTCCTCCGAGCAACGATGCCCTGATTCCCAGATACACCATAAGAGCAAATCCGAATGCTCCGTAGACTATGGAGGGAATACCGAACAGAATGTCGAGTGAAAATCGGATTATGCTGGAAAAAACAGAGTTTTTCGGTAAATAAAAATTAATGTACATCACAAGCGGGACACTAATTATCATGCTTATTGCAAGGGCGCCAATGATTAAATATAATGATCCGACGATTGCGTTTAATACTCCACCCTCCTTGCCGAGATAAAATCCTCCTCCCGGCAGTTTTGTAATCATATCCAGCGACAATGATGGCAATCCTTTATAGAAAATAGTACCAATAATAATTACCAGCACACAGATAATGATCATTGCCGCCCCGATCATAATTACTTTAAATATTTTTTCTTCCAATTGTTTCATTTTCAAAACAGACAGTATTTAGGAGAGCTGATATCTTTTTTCAATCTGGTTAAGAGTGAACCTTGAAATTCCGTTAAACAGAATAACTATAATGAACAGAAGAAAAGCGGAAAACATCAGGGCTGATTCGTAGCCAGGCATTGAAAGCATTTCTCCATAATTATTTGCAATTAAAGCCGGTAATGGATAACCGGCATCAAAAATCGAATGAGGGATTTGTGTTATGTTTCCACACACCATCAGAACTGCCATTGTTTCGCCAAAAGCCCTTGATAAAGCGAGTATTGTTGCAGCTAAAATCCCGGGGAATGATCTCCTGAGAATGACTCTCTTGACAGTCTGCCATCTGGTGGCTCCCATCGACAGAGAAGCATCGGTCATTTCGCGCGGGATGGAACGGAAAACCTCAACCATAATACTGATAAGGAGAGGTATGATCATAATGGCAAGAACCAATCCACCGGCAAGGACAGTATAACCGGTGGAGTATTCCACGAATTTCGGAGCTATTTTATTTGCGATCAGAGGTACAATCGTTAAGGTTCCCCATACTCCATAAATTACCGGAGGTATTCCAGAGAGAAGGTCCACCACAGGTTCAAAAAACCGCCGGATACTTCCTGAAGCATAGGAATTCAGATAAATACTTGTAAGGACTGAAAACGGAAGGGCAATTAAAATTGCAATGAATGAGACATAGAAGGTGCTGAGAATAAATGGAAGAAAGCCAAAATCCCCCTTGAAGGGTTTCCAGTCAGCAGAACTCAGTAATACCCACAGGTTCTTTTCTTTCATTATTGGTAAAGCTTTAAAAAACAGGCTTAACCCCATAATTAGCAGGAACAGGACTGCAAAAACAGCAATACCCAGCATAAAATGCCGGGCCGCCATGTCTTTCACTAACCTTGACTTTCGCATATTTATTACTGGACTCTTTTCAGTTCTGTTGCAATCTTCTCTTTTGAAAGTGTTATGTAACCTGATTCATTGACATATTTCTGCCCTTCGGTCAAAACCCAGCTAAGAAACCTGATAACCACCTCTTTTTGTGGCTTGCCGTTTGTCACAAAATATAACTCTCGTGCCGGTGGAGACGGATACTTACCATTGGCAATGGCTGCTATCAGCTCATCAATCGTATTGTAAAAATCCTCATCAGCTGTAATTTTGCCATCATTGTTTATATCGATCGGTAGAACCCTGATACCCGCCAGCTGCTTTTTTGTTTTGCTGTCGTATACATAGCCTATGTTATTAAAGCCGATGCCAAGCGGATCCTTTTTTACGGCCAATGCCAATCCCGGATCGCCATATACGCCGCTACCCAGGAGATCTTCCTGTTTTTTGCTGAAGAATTTTGCCCATACTTCTGCTGCTCCGCAGGCATCGGACCTTGTATAAACATGTATCGGAGTGGTGCCTTTGAATCCAAACGCCTGCCCCCACGTTTTATACATTCCGGTTATCCATATGTTGTTTCCTGCATCTTTATTAAGACCTTTTGTGAGCAGCGTATTCAATGAAGGATTGGAGGCATTTATTACAGGTACAACTGCATCTTTTGTCACTGCAATCGGGAAAGCGCCTTTATTTAGTTCTTCTTTATAAATCTCTCGGGAGACCATCCCTAAATCAACCATATCATTCAGGGCATCGGTTATTCCTTTGCCGGCTCCGCCGGCTGAAAGGTCGATCCTGACATCCGGATATATTTTTCTGAACTCCTCTGACCATCTTACAGCCATTGGATAAAGGGCCCATGCCCCAGAAAGGGAAATTGTTCCTTTGATACTTTCCTGAGAAATAGCCGGTTCCCGGGTAATTCCGAAAAACAGAACCAGAATAAGCAGGAGAACCATCCAAATTTTCTTAATCATTGTCTGGTATTATTTAAAATTTAAACCCAATAATTGCGGTCTGAAGGTCAGACTTAAGTAGACCCAGGTAAGATTGTATTTGCTGCTGCCGCTGCTTTTTACTATTTCAAAGCTTTCTGTAGGTAACATATAGGACACTCCAAGATCAACCTTTGTAACTGAATTTGGTTTATAGGTGATAAGGAAATCATTCTCAAATCCCAGGTAACTGTCAATT
>DAIUKI010000145.1:0-5132 GCA_036848255.1 Bacteroidales bacterium
TTGTAGCGGCAAAATTTTGTCATTTCTAAACCTAATAATTAATCTAATTTAAAAACCTTTATTATGATTAGTAGTATTTTTTGGATCGTACCAGTCTCCGCGTTAATATCGCTGCTGTTCGCCTGGATATTCTACAGGAATATGAAGGCCCAGGAAGAGGGAACTGAAAGGATGAAGGAGATCGCTTTGTATGTCAGGGAGGGGGCTATGGCATACCTCAGACGCCAGTACACTGTGGTTACAAAGGTATTCCTGATTCTCGTTGTCCTTTTATTTATTCTGGCATATTTTGGAATTCAGAATCCTTTTGTTCCCATCGCTTTCCTTACGGGAGGATTCTTTTCAGGTCTCTGCGGTTACCTTGGAATGAAAACAGCCACCTTTGCTTCGAACAGGACAGCATGGGCCGCATCAAAATCGCTTAACAAAGGACTCCAGGTAGCATTAAGGAGCGGTGCTGTGATGGGTCTTGTTGTTGTGGGCTTCGGACTTCTGGATATTGCACTCTGGTTCCTGGTTCTTAACGGATTGGTATTTACGCCGGAAAATATGGACACAGGTCTGAAATTCCTCGGACTTACATTTGTACAGCCCGGTACTACTGACCACGAGAAACTTATTGAAATTACCGCTGTAATGCTTACATTTGGAATGGGCGCTTCAACACAGGCTCTCTTTGCACGTGTCGGCGGCGGTATATTTACAAAAGCAGCTGACGTTGGCGCTGACCTAGTCGGAAAAGTTGAAGCGGGAATTCCTGAGGATGATCCCCGTAACCCTGCTACAATAGCTGATAATGTTGGCGACAACGTTGGTGATGTTGCCGGTATGGGTGCTGACCTTTATGAATCCTATGCCGGTTCAATCCTTGCAACAGCTGCACTGGGAGCTGCTTTACCAGCTATTACCGGTGATACACAGATGAAAGCCGTTATTGCTCCAATGCTGGTATCTGCAATCGGTATTTTACTATCAATTGCAGGGGTATATATGGTAAGGACAAAAGAGTCGGCAACACCCAAGGTACTTCTTCGTGCCCTTCTTCTCGGGACCGGCGGCAGTTCGGCGCTTATACTTGTTGTTCTTGCTGTAATGGCTGCCCTCAACTGGATAACATGGGGCGTTTTTGGTGCAGCAGTTTCAGGTCTCATGGCAGGAGTTATTATAGGTCAGTCGACCGAATATTATACTTCAGATGGCAATAAGCCGACTCAGGGAATTGCGAAACAATCACAGCAGGGACCTGCCACCGTTATAATTGAAGGTATGGCTGTCGGTATGTCATCCACATGGATTCCAGTTATAACAATCGTTGGCGGGATTATAGCTGCTTATGGTTTTGCAGGTGGCTTTACTAATTTCTCCATGGGCGTTTATGGTATCGGCTTTGCTGCGGTAGGAATGCTATCAACTCTTGGAATAACACTTGCCACCGATGCTTTCGGACCTATTGCGGATAACGCGGGAGGTAATGCCGAAATGTCGAATTTACCAAAAGAGGTCAGGGAAAGAACCGATGCCCTCGACGGTCTTGGTAACACTACAGCCGCTACCGGAAAAGGTTTCGCAATCGGCTCCGCTGCCCTTACGGCTCTTGCGCTTATGGCTGCTTATATGGAAGAGGTCAGATTGTGGCTTGGAAGACTGATCGATAAGGCCCCTGACGGATTCAAGCAGATAGGCGATACTTTTTTCTATAACAGTACAGTTCCTTCAGTGCAGGAAGGACAGACAGCAGTCAATATCACATCGGCAACAATAAGGGATTTCACTGCTGCCTATGATCTTTCCCTTTTTAATCCCATCCTGCTTGGGGGTCTCTTCATCGGCGCTATGATGGCATTTCTTTTCAGTTCCATGAGTATGAAAGCTGTCGGACGGGCAGCCGGTAAAATGGTTGATGAAGTAAGGCGTCAGTTCCGTGAGATTCCGGGGATAATGGATGGTACAGGAAAACCGGAGTATGCCAAATGTGTTGAGATTTCTACAGCCGGAGCACAGAGTGAAATGCTGATTCCTTCTCTTTTAGCTATAGCTGTTCCTCTGGTCGTCGGAATAATCTTTGGCGTTCCCGGGATTATTGGTCTTCTTGCCGGAGGCATGAGCGCAGGTTTTGTTCTTGCGAGTATGCTTAATAACTCAGGAGGTGCATGGGACAATGCGAAGAAATACATTGAAAGAGGAAATTACGGCGGAAAGAAGAGTGAATGCCATAAAGCCAGCGTTGTAGGTGATACAGTAGGTGATCCTTTCAAGGATACTTCAGGCCCGGCTCTTAATATCCTTATAAAACTGATGTCGATGGTTTCAGTTGTCCTCGCAGGTCTAACAGTTGCATGGAGTATTTTTTAACAGTAACGTTGTAATAAGAGATGTTTTGTAGAGACGCCCAATCTGGGCGTCTCTATTTATTTGACTGAAACTGAAATTGGGATTTTGTCCTAAGGAACAAATACTCCTGTAAATTGGCTTGTGACAATTATCACTTTTTCATGTTGTTAATAATTTCACAATAAATAAAAATAATTCTATTTTTACCCGTCTTATACTAATTCTAAATTCCCGGTTTCATGAATAATGAGTGGCTGATTCTCTTTTTTATCGTTGGAGTAATATTTGTAGGGTTGATCCCGATCTTTTCACTTATTGTAGCTCCGAAATCATTTAATCCACAGAAATTTGATCCTTATGAATGCGGAATACCCACCGAGGGTGTTACCTGGCTTCAGTTCAATATAGGATATTATATGTTTGCCATCCTCTTTCTTATTTTCGATGTTGAAACAGTTCTTGTATTCCCCTGGGCTGTAGTAATGAAAGAAGTCGGGATGACAGCATTCGTTGAGATTGTGATTTTCTTTTTAATACTCGGGCTGGGGTTACTCTATGCCTGGAAGAAACATGCACTGATATGGGAATAAAAGGAATGAAATATGAAGAGTTCGGTGATAATGAAAGTCTCGAACTGCTAAAGGAATCAGGTACAAATGTTCTTTTGACAACCATTGATGACGTAATTAACTGGGGAAGAAAGAACTCATTGTGGCCGCTTACATTTGCCACCAGCTGCTGTGGTATAGAAATGATGCAGACAGGAGCACCCAAGCATGATTTTGCAAGATTCGGGATGGAGGTTTACAGAGCCAGCCCCCGTCAGGCAGATGTTATCGTTGTTGCCGGTACCATTGTCAAAAAAATGGCTCCGGTTCTGAAGCGTCTTTATGATCAGATGTCGGAGCCAAAATATGTTGTGGCTATGGGAGCATGTACAATTACGGGCGGACCCTTTTACCGTGACTCTTACACAATTGTCAGGGGTGCTGACCTGGTTATCCCCGTCGATGTTTTTGTCCCGGGATGTCCTCCCCGGCCTCAGGCATTATTATACGGAATGCTTCAGCTTCAGAGGCTTATAGAAACCCAGACAATAAAATCGAGGAAGATAAGAAATGCTTCGCACAGCTACGAATAGTAATTTTTTGTTCTCAGAAACCTGATTATAAATGGATAATATACAGTTAGGAGAATTTATAAAAGCGCTCGACAGTGGTTTCGAAATTAAAGAAGGGAAACAATTCACGGAGGTGACCGTGACTCCTGCAAAATTACATTCATTGGCAAGTCAGCTCAGAGAGAAGGAAGAGACATTATTTGATTTCCTGGTATCTGTTACTGGTGTGGACTATGGGCCTGATCTTGGTTTAATTTATCACCTTCGCTCCACAAAATATGGGCATATGGTGGTGATTAAATCACGCACTGCCGACAGAGAGAATCCTCAGTTCGATTCTGTGTCAGATATCTGGAAAGCTGCTGATCTGCATGAAAGAGAAGCGTTTGATCTGCTTGGGATTAAGTTCTTAAACCATCCTGACCTGAGAAGACTTTTCCTTAACAGTTCCTGGGGATTCCCGCTTAGAAAAGACTATGTTGATGATGATATTATTACCTGGTAGTTTATGGAAGAAAACATAAAGGATATTGTAACTGACGAAAAGCAGGAATACATCATTAACATAGGTCCTCAGCACCCTTCCACCCATGGTGTGATGAGACTTGTGGTTTCTCTTAAGGGCGAGATTGTTAAAAATGTGGAACCTCATATCGGATATATTCACAGGGGAATTGAAAAGATGTGCGAAAGTCTCACATATCAGCAGATTATACATCTAACCGACCGGATGGATTATCTTGCCGCCCATATTAATAATGAAGCTGTATGTCTTGCTGTGGAAAAGGCCCTGGAGGTTGACATTCCTGACAGGATAAAGGTGATCCGGACAATTATGTCAGAGCTGACCCGTCTCCAGTCACATCAACTCTTCTGGGCTTCATACGGGATGGATCTTGGCGGGCAGACCTGTTTCTTCTATGGCCTGCGCGACCGGGAAATGATACTTGATATTTTTGAAGAGACCACTGGTGGCAGAATGATTGTGAGTTATAACTGCCCCGGGGGAGTTATGTACGACCTGCATCCGAACTTTCAGAAAAGAGTTAAGGATTTCTTAATGCATTTCAGAAATGTCCTTCCAGAATATGATGATATTTTGACGGGCAATGTGATCTTCCACGGACGAACAAAGGGTATCGGTCCGCTTTCGCTTGCAGATGCTGTTAACTACGGTATTACTGGGCCATCAGGCAGAGCGTCAGGTTTCTCATGCGATGTAAGGAAACACGAGCCTTACAGTGCCTACGACAGGGTAAAATTCAACGAAGTCATGTATAATGCCGGTGATTCATTTCATAGGTACCTGGCAAGAGTTGAGGAGATGAGGGAATCGATGAATATTATTGATCAGTTGATTGATAATATTCCGGAAGGCCCCTATGCCGTTAAGATGAAGCCGGTAATTAAACTTCCTGAGGGTGAATACTGGCAGAGAGTTGAAACTCCAAGAGGAGAGCTCGGAGTATTTATAATCAGCGATGGGAATAAGACACCTTATCGTGTCAAGTTCAGAACTCCGAATTTTGCAAATCTCTCTGTGGTAAACCATTTGGCAAAGGGGTTCAAAATTGCTGACCTTATTGCAATTTTCGGATCACTCGACTTTGTGATTCCGGATATAGATAGGTGATGGGTACGGGGTTTGTGGTGCGGGGTGTGAGGTAAACCCCACAGGCTC
>DAIUKI010000145.1:5232-6990 GCA_036848255.1 Bacteroidales bacterium
GCTTCACCCCGCCGGTTGCCGGGGATCGCAATGACGGTTGAAATGATATAATTAGATATATATGCCATTTGACATTTACGATTTTACTTCATTGACACAGTGGATTGACACAAGTCTTAAAAATGCAATGTCACCGTTCTGGACCACTGTTACTGAAATGGTCATTGTCGGAGTTCTATTCCTCCTTTTTTATGCAGTTATCGGACTTTTTCTGGTCTACGCCGAAAGAAAAGTATGTGCTTTTCTTCAGAACCGGCTTGGCCCGAACAGAGTGGGTCCTTTTGGGATCTTCCAGACAGTAGCCGACCTGATAAAGCTTCTTTTCAAAGAGCTGATACCTATAAAGAATGCTGACAGCTTTTTGTTTAACCTCGCGCCATATGTAGTAATTATTGTGAATTTTATGGTTCTTGCTGCTATCCCTTTTAGCAAGGGACTGCATGCTATAGACTTTAATATTGGCGTATTCTATGTCATTGCAGTTTCATCGATGAGTGTTATCGGGGTACTTCTGGCCGGATGGTCGAGCAACAGCAAGTATTCACTTTTGGGAGCAATGCGAAGCGGAGCAATGATTGTGAGCTACGAGCTGTCGATCGGACTATCTCTTATAACTGTAGTTATACTTGCAGGATCCATGCAGCTGTCAGAAATTGTTGAAGCTCAACGGACAGGCTGGTTTATTTTCAAAGGGCATATCCCGGCATTTATTGCATTTGTAATTTACATAATAGCAGGTACAGCCGAAACTAACCGCGGTCCTTTCGACCTGGCCGAAGCTGAATCTGAGCTTACTGCCGGGTATCATACCGAATACTCGGGAATCAAATTTGCTTTTTTCTATCTTGCGGAGTATATTAACATGTTCGTTGTGGCATCAATCGCTGCCACAGTATTTCTTGGCGGATGGATGCCATTTCATGTGAGTGCCTGGGACGGATTTAACAGGATAATGGATTTTATCCCGCCATTCATATGGTTCTTCGGGAAAACCTTTTTTATAATCTGGATCATAATGTTGTTCAAATGGACATTCCCCAGGTTGAGGATTGATCAGCTGCTTACTCTTGAATGGAAATATCTGCTTCCCATAAATCTTGTAAATGTTTTGGTTATGGCATTTATAGTCCTCATGGGATGGCATTTTTAAAAGATAAAAGATAAAAGTAAAAAGATAAAAGTTAAGATAATCCTATAAGATCTCCTTGGAGGGATCAGGGGTGGGTTTAGAAATGTTAAGAGTATTAAATATAAATCTCTGAATGAGAAGTATAATAAATTATTTTAAGGACATAATTCTGGGTGTCTTGTCGCTTCTGAAAGGTATGAAAGTTACAGCGTCATACTTTTTCAAACCATCCGCCATTGTAACAGAGAAGTATCCTGAAAACCGGAAAACCCTTGTAATATCAGAACGTGCAAAAGGAGAGGTAATAATGCCTCATAATGAAAAGAATGAACATAAATGTACCGGCTGCGGGATCTGTCAGATAAATTGTCCGAACTCGTCAATTGAAATCATTTCCAAAATAATTGAAACTGACGACGGCAAAAAGAGGAAGGCCATAGACAGGCACATATACAGGTTAGGTCAATGTACTTTCTGCGCATTATGTGTAAAGACATGTCCTTCGCAGGCGCTTGCTTTTTCTACGAAATTTGAACATGCTGTTTTTAATAAGGCTCTTCTTACAAAAGTATTAAATCAACCTGGTTCACAATTAATGAAAGGAGTTGAGTGATGACCTCAAATCAAAT
>DAIUKI010000146.1:0-6928 GCA_036848255.1 Bacteroidales bacterium
GGTAAATCCTGTTGTATGATTTTCCGGGTTCAAAGGTTCCCTCATAATTAACTGAGAGGGACATCTTCTCAAAGAATTGCCAGTTTAAATTTATCTCACCAATATGCTGGATAATGCCTTTCCTGTTTTCAGAAAGGATGTTTTCCACAAAATGGTACCCAATTCCGGTCTGTACTTTTCCGTCTGAGAAATCTTTTAAGATATTAAGTCCGGCTATCCTTGAATTAATAAAAGCTGACTCCAGATATGTTCCGGATAATGTGGCAGATAGGTTTACACCAGGAATCCGGGTATATGTGAAGTATCCATAAAGGTTCCGTGATGGATGAGGATCACTTTTGAGAAACCTGTAACCTGATTGCAAGCCGATCAGCATATTTTTTGCGATCCGAAGGTTGCCGCCTAACCTGAATCCCTGTCTCATCTCATCCTCCAGCAACCTGTCAACATACGATCTGTAAGTTTCGTAATAGATTACATTCTTCCGGGCATCATATGATCCGTTCAGTGATAGTTTTTTTGATATCCTGTAAGAAAGCGACAGGTAAGTTCCTGTGAGGTCCAGCGTGCTTTTGGGAACGTCATTTTCCAGCTTAAACAGGTCAAGCTCCACTGTGCTGAGAAAGTAGAGATTTTTTATAAATGTGTTTGAATGCTGGAAATAGAGAAATCTCCTGTCGGTCTTGAAATTATTTGTCTGTTCAACGAAAGCAACCGAACTCTCCGAAATTTTACCGGCTTTCCCGGTACTTAATGCCAGATATCCGCCATATTGAAAAAGGGAGAAATCAAACCCGTAGTTTTTATAATCTGGCCTGCTTCCTGCCAGAATGCCAAGGGTCAATTTATTTATGGATCTCTCAAACTGAATCCCATCAATAGCTCCAATGCTTGAAATCCTGGGATTTATTCTTCGACCGATGCTTAAAGTTGTGGTCTTGTTCAGGTCGTATCTGACTGCCAGATTGTAAATTTTGAGCGCGCTGAAAACATCATTTTTTACCTCCTGCCATTCCCCTGATTTATGCCTGAAGGATATATAGGATTCGACCGAAAACCTTGAACCGCCAATGTTTCCTGCATTAAGCGATAAGGTATACCTGAAGCGTTGTGATTTTGGTGCACCGCTGTTTGAGAAATCTGAATATGAATTTACAGAAATATTTCCCCTAATGGTTTGAATATTTCCTTTTATCTCCGGAGGCTGACTGACAGAATCGGCCTGAGGTTCCTTTTCTGGCATGGTGTCATTTACAATTACAGGTTTATTTGCCTGAGGTTTTGATTTATCAATCATCACCCTGGCAATTACAATGTGGTCAAGGGTGATATTCTCCTCAGAAATAGGACTACACACACATGAAACTGATGATAAATTGTTTACTATAAGGCAAGGTACAAGCTTATCTCCTGATGAAATGAACAGGGTATCTCCGGCAGATATGCCTGAAGTTGATTTAAACTTCACATAAACATTCTGAGAGCTTATAAAAGATACTCTGCCGATTAAATTTTCAGCCAATGACTGACCATTTAATTCAATTAAACTCCAAAAAACGCAGAATATGGTAATTATGCTTTTCATAAATAATTTTTAATCATCTGCCACTCCCCTTGGATGACACTGAAGGCAGGCCTGGCTGCTGTATGAATAACCACTCTCTTCCCTGTGTTCATCATCCATAGATGTTTTATTGTGCTCATGGCATGAAAGACATGTAAACTGGGAATAGCTGGAAGGATTTGTATGGCACTCGGTGCATGAGGTCCATGTTCCCTTGTGTTTTCCGGAATAAATCGGGAATGATTTAGAGTCGTGCTCTGTAAATGATGCCGGTTTCCACCCCGGTTCAAGCGAATGGCAAATATTACAGGTTAACGGGAACCCCTGGATCGTATGACTTGGATTTGTAGTTGCCATGAAATCCTGCTGATGACAGGAGCTGCATTCAGGACTTACTTCGGAGTATGTTCCTGACGTATGACAGGCAGCGCATGCGGGACCTGAATGACCCTGAACAAGTGGAAAGAAGCTGTGATTGAATCCTGCTCCTGTCCATTGGTTTGAATTAATCGGGTGACAAACGGAACAATCTTCAGAGAATCCGGCATTTGCATGATTGGGATTTGATGTTGCCATAAAATCCTCCCTGTGGCAGTCTATACAATTGACTCCCAATACATCAAATCTCACCATGCTCTCCGAGTGATGGCAATCGGAGCAATCAGCCGTCCGATGCGCTCCAAGAAGCGGAAACCTGGTAAAACGGTGAATTTCGTTGATATTTGTAACAAGCCATGATACTGTGTTATGACATCTTGCACAATCCTGTCCAACAGTTGCCTGGTGAATATCGGTATGGCATTCGTTGCATTCAGATTTTGCATCGGTAAATACCAGTGTCGGGTGGCACGATTTGCAGCTTAAAACATTATGCTGTCCGGTAAGGGACAGCTTTGCAGTATTATGATCGAACGAATAAATCTCTTTATCAAGCACCCATCCTTTTGAACTGTGACAGATACTGCAGCTGAGCTTGAAATCCTTTCCGTGCGGATGATCGACTTTCTGCTTAAAAAATAAAATCAGGCAGCCAAATAACACTAATGACAGGATTCGCATTTGAATTCTTTTAGTTTATACCTAACATAAGAGATATCTCCATCCCTTTGGGGTTTATGACACTTGGCACAAGGAACATTAACGTGCTTTCCGTCAAGCCTGAATGCCGCCTTGTTGTGATCAAACCCGGAAGCTTTCCAGTTTTCCGTACCATGGCAATCAATACAATTTGTAATACCATTTTTGGCAAATTGTCCGTAATGGTTATCCTGATGGCAATTAAGGCAATTTTGTGATAATCCCGAAAACTTCTGCTGAATTATGCCGGCGGGATCAGGCCTGAAATGGCATGTTTTGCACTCCTGCCCTGCATGTGCTCCTGTCAGGCTGAATAAAGTCTTTGAATGGTCAAAAGAGACGGCAGTCCATCTGCTTTCATTATGACAAATCAGACAATTTGATTCCGGATAATATTTCTTCTGTATAAAACCCGTATGAATATCCTGGTGGCATTCTGCACAGCTCAGGCCAATATCCCTGAAATTCCATTTTTCCTGCTTTTTGTGACATTCAAAACAGGGAACTGCCCCATGGGACCCTTTTAATGGGAATGGTCCTGAATTATGCTGTGACACCGTATATGTGAAGTTAACGAATCCTTTTACAGTATGACACTGCGAACAGTCAGGAGATGATCCGTTTTTAACAAATTGCCCTTTATGATAATCTGAATGACAATCAGTACAACGGTCATGTTTCAACGGATCCGTAAATTTAGTCTTGTGACAACTGATGCAACTGACGTTTAGATGTTTTTCCTCGAGCCTGAAATTTGTTTTGTTGTGGTCGAAACTGTCAAGTCCCTTTGTCAGAGTACTGAATGATGACTCAGTGTGGCATTGGCGGCAATTCTGGCCAAACTGGTTCTGGTGCGGGTCCTTATGACAACTGGCACAATTGTTAAATGGCACACCTCTGAATTCCTGGAAGGTTTTTCCATTTATTATCTCTTTTTGGTGACACTTCAGGCAATCAACGGTTTTGTGCTTTCCGGCAAGCTGAAACCGTGCACTGGCGTGATTGAATTTTGAAGCAGGTACAAATGATTCCGGATTGTGACAGGTCAGGCAGGTGGAGGAAAGGGTCTGCTGATGGTAGTCGGCATGACAACTCAGACAATCGGTTTTAAGACCCAGGTATGTGGTTTTTTTCGTCTTAAGTTTTTGATCTGTAATATATTTCTGATTATGGCAATCCTGGCATTGCCTTGCGGCATGAGGTGCAGACAGGGTATATCCGGTAAGGGAATGGTTGAATTTACCGGCATCAAGACGAATCAGCTGAAAAGTTTTTCCGTTGTGTTCGCTATGGCATGTGAAACACTCCTTCCCTTTTACCTCTGATGAGGAATGATAACCCTTTTGAAGGTTAATCCTTCCCTGAATTTCAGTATGACAACCAAGACATTTTTCATCCGAAACCTTTTCGCCAAGCACATGGCATTGAGTACACTTTGAGATTCCCTCCAGGTGGGAATGCGGATCCGATAGTGCTCCGGGAGAAAGTTGACCAGGCAATCTAAGGGTTACAAAAATTGAAAATAATAAGATACCTTTTATTTTTTTATTTCCCTGCATACGAAATGATTCACATCCTTTTCAGTTCAAATCAATTCAAATTAATTCAATTAATTTCTTATTTCCAATGTTTCGAAAATCTAATGTTTCAAAACGGTTTCCCCGAATTTTTTGGTTATCCTGATTCCTGCCATCTCGAGAAACCGGGTTGGCAGTTCTCCCCCTGCAAAAATATATACAAAATCGTTCTTCAGCTTTATGGGTTCGGTCTCATTTCCGGAAGACAGGTAAATATAATCATCTTCGATAGAAACAAGGTTTGTTTTTAGTTTAACCTCGATTTTACCTTCACTTACCGCTTTATCCAGTGAAATACTGTTTTGCGATTTGATTCTATTAAAGGCTTCATTCCTGTATGACAGGACAATATGGTTATTACCGGCAAGCAAAAGGGCAGACTCCACAGCTGAATCGCCGCCACCGACAACAAGTATATGCTTGCCAGAAATTTCTTCCGGTTCGAGGAGCCTGTATGCAACTTTCTCCTTGTCCTCACCAGGTACACTAAGTTTGCGGGGAGTCCCTCTCCTGCCGATTGCGATTAAAACGGTGGCCGAGGAGTATGATTCACCATTGGCAGTTTTTATCCGGAACTGGTTTTCTTCCTGTACAATGGAATCCACTTTAGAATTTTCGGTTACGTTGATTTTATTTTTCTCCAGTACACTTTGCCAGAGATCGAGAAGCTCGGTTTTTGTGGTCTCAAAGAGCTTTACCTTACCATAAAGAGGAAGATCCATCGGAGATGTCATTACGATCTTTTTTCTGGGAAAGCTAAATACGGTCCCTCCAAGAGTTTCCTGTTCCAGCAATAAGAATTTCAGATTATGTTTCCTGGCCGTCAGTGATCCTGAGATTCCGGCAGGTCCTGCCCCTATTATTATCAGATCATATGATGCTGAATGATTCTTTCTGACCGATTTTACAATGTTCTCAACTGCCTGTCGCCCCTGTTCAACGGCATTTTTTATTAATCCCATACCTCCCAGTTCCCCGGCTATATAAATTCCAGGAACATTAGTTTCAAAATTCTGGTTTACATGAGGTAGTTCCACTCCCCGCTTTTCTGTCCCTATTCTGAGAGATATGGCTTCTGTGGGGCAGGCATGAAAGCAGGCTCCATGACCAATGCACCTTGAGGCATTAATAATAGTCGCTTTCCCGTTAATTATACCAAGGATATCTTTTTCAGGACAGGCTGCAATGCAAGCACCTGTCCCAATGCAGGTATTAACATCAACCACCGGATGAAGTGAAATCGGTTCGTGCAATCCCTCTTCCTTTGCCTTTCTTATTTTTTCTTCAACAATTCCTGATTCTTTCTTTTTTTTCCTCAGGTAAACAACGACAACAATAAAGCACAGTAAGACGGCAATTGAATAGATCAGAATATTTTCAGAAAGTTGTTCCATAATCATAAAATCCACCTGTATCCGAAAAGTATCGTAACGGCAATATGTATCAGCATGATTATCAGCATCACCAGAGCAAACGGCAAATGTGCAACATGCCAGTATTTAAACAGATTCTGCATTAAGTCAAGCCTTTCAATCCTCCTGCTGATTGCAATGTCCGACTTTAACAACGAGACAATTTTTCTGTGATCAGACTTCGGGAGACTTATATCATTTAATACTCTTTTGGCCTCTCTGATCGATCTCTTGTCCTCAGAGCTGTTTCTGATAAAACGAACGATCAGAGACTTATGGTATTTTCCGGTCTTTCTTCTCATAGCATCAACAATCTTTTTGTAGGCTTCATCTCCAAGGTTATGTGATGTTTTTATCAGCTCTGTCACGTTATTATTCAAAGTCCGGATTTCACTCAGGCTCAGCTCCCTTCCTTCAATTGACCTTGGGATCTGAAGATATATAAACCTGCCCGCAACTCCGCTAAGGAAAACCGCTACCATACTCCAGAAGCTTATTGATACCAGCCCTCCGAACTTATAGGAAGTATGAAAAAGGACCAGGACAGGCCCAAGAGTGCAAAGAAAAATATGGAATTCGAGCCAGTGTTTCAGCAATCCGATCCTCGACAGAAACCGGTACCTCTTTCGGGCCATGTATAAGCTGACTCCCGATATAATAAACAGTGAACCAAAAATCCCCAGACCATGGCCAATCGGACCACTTGGTTTTAAAGTACTGTAGTTCGGATGATATACTCTTTCCTGGATGCCGGTTCTGTAGAATTCCATTCCATTGATAGTAAGGATCGTAAAGGTTGATAGGACAATTAAAACCATTATTCCCAGATAGATCCTGTGAACTGTATCTGACATTTCAAGATTTTAGTGAATAAAAGCCAAACCCATAATTTCAAAAGTATAAAAAGAAAACTTATAAAAACATAAAAGTAATATCAGATCTGATTTCATTCATTAGAGCATGGCAAAAGAATAGATAAATCTGAAGAATAATTTATTTTATTGAAAATAAATGAAATATCCCGATAATTAACCTTATCTTTGCACCAAATTAATAAAATCACATTATGAGTAAAGGAACAGTTAAGTTTTTTAATGAATCAAAAGGTTTTGGATTTATTAAGGAAGAGAATTCTTCAAAAGAGTATTTTGTGCATTCATCGGGACTGAAGGATGTAATTGCCGAGAATGATGAAGTAACTTTCGATCTGGAACAAGGTAAAAAAGGATTAAATGCAGTAAATGTTAAACTTGCATAGTTTATCTATAGTAATCATTTAAAATTTTTGGTCCCGCCAA
>DAIUKI010000147.1:0-6914 GCA_036848255.1 Bacteroidales bacterium
AGTGACAGGTTATCAAACCAGAATTTCGGGCCGTTATTCTTTGAACCGGCATTCCTGAGATTATCTACGATCTGAATGATTCCCGAAGGTTCCTTTTCAGGTCTGTAGCTGACTTTTGCCAGAGAAACCTCTGAAGAATCCAGAACGTTTAGATTGATGACATATCCTTTAATATCCTTTTCACCCCTTATTTCAAGTCTTAAATAGTTGAAATCGAAACCATCAGGAAGTCTTTGCAGGTTCTGATCAATAAAAGCGTACCCCGATGTACTTATTCCAATATTTATTCCGGTTCCAAAATAGACAGCTGCCCTGATATCATCTTCTTCAGATGCGAGTGATCCGATTATAAGTCCTGACGAACCATTACTATCTCCCATCTCAATAAGGCCCATGTCTACAGTTATTTTGAATGATTTCCCGTTATCGCTGATTAGGTATGGTAGAATTGAACAGGTATTTTGTTGTCCGGCTCCGTTAAAATTCAGTCTGCCATTAGCGACGCTCCAGTCTTCAAGGGGGACAGTCCAGAAATCTTCCCCGATCCAGATCCTGTCATTCAGTGAATTAAAGTCATATTCAACTGTTGAGGATTCATTCTGACAGGCTGTAATTGTCAAAATGGATATTACAAACAACAAGAGAATATTATTGTATTTTTTCATTGTTGAAATAGGATGATTGCTTAACTGGCAGTCAGGCCATCCATGGTCTTTGCCGTATTTGAGCGCCTGAGAGTGCATCAAGGGCAATATTTACATCCTCGACTATCTGAAAATCGTACATTCCCAGGCACACGAAATCGGCTCCGTTATTAAAGGCATATTTAAGACCGTCTTCGGGTCGGATCGCCCCGGCAGCAAGAACCTTGAAAGCGATCCATGGTTCTGACAGCGTACCCATAAACCTTACAGTTTCTTCGGGATCAAAGTCGAATTTATTGTCGTTCCATTCCTGATTGGTCTGTGCCGACCAGTAATTATAGCTGTGACAGGTCTTTACCCAGAAATCAGGCTTTATGCCATAGTCAACACAAGCTTTTATGGCTTCGATCCTGTGAGCACCGATTCCGGCAGGTTTGCCATTTGCACGGATCTCCTCAAGGCCTGTTTTTATAAGTTCCATACGCTCCTGAATTGTTCGCTTTTTTGGATCGTCCCATTCGGGATTTGCAAACCTGTCGGTAATTTCACCCTGGCAGTATAGGGCGTCCCAGTCTGCAGCAAGAGACATTTTTATACCCTGCTGGAAATCAAGATTTGTACCGCAATCTGAAATGAATTTTACTTTTCCGCGAAATTCATGCCTGTATTTCTGGAAGATCCTTCCCATCTGAGGATTTGAGATTATAGCGTTCATCCCGCATTTTTCACCAAGTGCAAGCGTCTGGAGGACTTTTTCATCGGTATGATAAGTCTTTACCAGTTTGGAGACGTAAATCAGATCCCTTGCATGAGCCCATCCGCCGATAAGGTTACCGCCCATAATCAGACGGCTGAGTTCAAAATCAGCAGGATTTCCCTGCTTGTCCCTGTACTTAATAACACCTTTCGGTACCTCGCCCTTAAGATCCTTAAGTGTTGAATAATTGAATTTCAGGAGTGTGGCGCCTGAATTTGCATCCATCCCTTCGATGGAAAGCAGTTTCTCCTCAAAGCTGTCCCATTTCTTTTTCCTGTAAAGAGCATAGGCAAAAGCACCAAGGGCAGGAATTGAAATCAGGTCCCTCAGGGCTTCACGACGGCCAACTTCGTTTTTTGGATCAGACGGTACCTCTCCGACCGGTTTGCGGGCTTTTTCGTCCTTCCATCTTGCAATCAACCTGTCGAGGCTGAAATGATGTTCCGGCTTAATAAAAATAAAGAGGGCCAGGGCAACCAGTTCAATGAGGTTTCTGTTTACCCACAGATAGCTGCCCTCAACCGGGACGCCGAACGTATATCCCGGAAGCGGGGGGTAGGCAATGAAGTAAAAGAAAAGCATCAGTGTCCCTCCTGCAGCGGCCCACCTTGTGAATAAACCAAGCATAAGTCCCAGCCCGACGAGAATCATTCCCCAGATATTTATGAAATCGACAACACCAACAACCGACGGATTTTCGGCCATGGCATTAAACAGAGGGGCGAAAATCCATTTTGAGCCCGCCAGGTAGGGAGCTGAACTCCATCCTGAAGTCATGATCTTTGAGATCCCTTCATACAGGAAGTGCCACCCGATAACGATCCTTACAATTGTCAAAGCCCATTGAGGTACCTGACTGGTTCTGATTCCGGATTTTGTTGCCATGTGAAATTATTATTTCGTTTTGCTTTCCGATTGATTTACAATATTATCGAATTTTATTTCAAGTCCCTTATCAAAGGCGGCGAGATTTTTCCATTCTTCCGTTCCATTAACTCCTGCTACTGAATAATCAAACGGAACAAAACCAGTCTTTCTTATCACCGAATTCTTTTTCAGCCGGAAATCAAACGCAGAAGGATTGACAAACACCGGATCAGCAATAATTGAATGAACATCTTTTCCCGCTTTTCTCCAATCGGCAAATGAAACATCTCCGAACCTGATATCTTTTGTCCTTGTATCCCAGTAAATGTTTTTATCAGCAAACAGGTTGAATTTATGCCAGTTGCTGCTCAGCAAGGTTCCTCTGTCGAAATAGATAATATTATTTGTAAATGATAGCGATTTATGTTCCTCTATCCTTGTTGCCTGAAGCTGTGACCTTATATTGTAAGCAAAAATGTTGTTCCTTATTATATTTTCCTTTCCGTAATGCTGATGAAACCCTGAATTCTTGCACTTATAAACGAGATTGTTCTCCATTGTGATACCATATGAACCTTCGTCAGTATAAAGCCCCCAGCCTCCATAATCAAATGAATAAACATGGTGGATATTATTATTGGCGACGACGGTTCCCTCCGATGCCCCCAGTGTATAAACGCCGCCCATATCACACAATTCACCCCAGCCCAGATGATGTATATGATTGAATGCTATCAGGTTCCTCTTTGAAGGACTCTGAGCATAGCCCCACACCCATCCGACGGAGATGCCGGAATAGCGCAGATCTGCTATTTCATTATGAGTAAGCTTGTTATCGCTTGCATTGAAGATAATTATTCCGACAGCACATGGAAAAATGTGACCTGCATCCCTTATTATATTATTATCAACTGTAATTTTACCTGTGATTTCATCAGCAACCGGCCGGATTACTGTCTCCCCTATTTTTACCCCTCCTGCTCCGAGATCATGCATGTAGCACTTTATTACTGAGCAATTGCTGCAAGCTCTCCGGAACCAGAAGGCATAGGTGCCTGTATGTGCAATTTCACAATCCCTGAATTCAATATTGTCAGCAAAATCGAGTGTAATTACTGCATTTACCGGTGCTGCAGCCTGGGCTGGTTCGTTCCCGTCAGGAGGTGTTTTGTAACCTGCGACTTCAAAAACAAGGTTTTCAAACCTTATTTTTTCCGCCTTTTTACCTGATACAGGATCACCCTGAACTGAAATAAACTCCTTGATTACCGGGATATGGAAGGTTGTGTTCCCTATAGTTTCCCCTTCCAGCGGAATGTACCAAAGGTACCCTGAGCGATCGAGAAACCATTCACCCGGCGCATCAAGAGCAGCTTTGAAGTTTTCGACCAGATAGCGTGATTTGTTATTTATTGGATTCCAGGGTTTCATTCCTTCACCGGCTATATACACCGATGAACTATCCCTGACAAAACCGGTCACTCTTTTTCTTGTATTATCCCAGTTATGGTAAAAGACAATAAGAGCATCCTGAAAATCTTGTTTTGAGAATGATGCAAAGCTTGATGTATCCGAAATGTCGAGCTCCACCTTCTGTACTGCAAGTTCCGGAGACCTTCCCTCCCCCTTCTCAAGAATGGTTTCTGTGACATTTTTCACCCTGTAGAATCCATCATTAGGACTCTTTGCCCTGACGGCCCTTTTCCCGTTTACATAAAGCTGTTCAAAGTAAGAGTCGTACCAGGCTACCTGAGGAACGAAAGTCCTCCAGAGCTTTTCATTCACCTTTTCAAATCCGGAGATCTGAATGCCTCCCCTGAATATTGCCTTTGAGCCTGGCTCAGCTTTAAAAACAAGGGGAGAAGCTGGTGTACCTGAATCTTCTGAAGTCAGGAAAAGAGGCTGCATCATATAATATTCACCCCCTGCTGCAATGATTTCAAGAGGTTCAGCAAATTTTATTGTTTTCCTTAACTCCCTTGCCTTATCCCTTGCGGCTGTAAGTGTTGCGAGAGGCATTGCTGAAGTTCCCGGATTAGTGTCATTTCCGGTCGGGGAAAGATAGATTTTCTGGGCCAATAACGGACCCTGGCATAAAATCAAAAAAACTGCAGGGAGACAGAAAACATACTTATTTTTCATAAATACAGTATTACAGATATTGATTTAGAAATCTCTTACTTAAAAGCAAAGCCTCTTTTCTGTCATCAATTGAATTTTCGAAGGCTTTGTCTTCGACTTCAACACAAACCGGACCATCAAAACCTATCTCATTCAGGGAAGAAATGAATTTTCCCCAGTCAATATCGCCTAGCCCGGGAAGCTTGGGAGTATGAAATTCGAGCGGAGTTGCCATTATACCCACATCATTCAGTTTATCACGGGAAACCCTGGCATCTTTCAGATGTATATGGAATAACTTACTACTGAATTCATACAGAGGCTTCAGATAGTCCATTTGCATCCATAAAAGATGAGATGGATCAAAATTAAGCCCGAAATAATCGCTTTCTATCTCACTGAACATCCTTCGCCAGATGACTGGTGTCGTTGCCAGATTATTTCCTCCGGGCCATTCATCATTAGTAAAGATCATTGGACAGTTTTCAATACCGACCCTAACATCTTTTGATTCGGCATATCTGATAAGAGGTTTCCAGACTAACCTGAACCGCTCAAAATTCTCATCAACCGATTTGTACTTATCCCTGCCGGTAAAGGTGTTTATCATGTTAATGCCCAGCAAGGCTGAGGCGTCAATTACCTTCTTAATATGGGAAACATAAAACCGGCTCTTATCCTCATCGGGATCAAGGGGATTCGGATAATAACCCAGGGCAGAGATTCCGACACCCCTGCTTTTTGCATAGTTGTTAATGGTAGTTGCGCGTTGCTCATCAAGAGTGTCGACATCAATGTGGGTCACTCCTGCATATCTTCTTTCTGCCTTGCCCGCCGGCCAGCAACAGACCTCTATGCATTTATAACCGTTGTCTGCAGCAAAATCAACAAGCTCCTCAAAGCTCAGTTCAGGTAAAATTGCACTTACAAAGCCCAGTTTCATATAACCCCCTTTTTACAATAACATTTCAAAATTATCATTCTGACCTTTATATACCCCCTTTCTTAGCCCCTTCCCCCCTGGGGGAAGGCAGGGAAGGGGGTTATGAACACATTACAAATCTTAATCAATTAATCCTGCAAGAGCAGCGCCTATCAGACTCGATTGCTCAACTTCTGTAAATTCAATATATCGTTTCCTTTCTCCGGCAAGGAATTCCGAAAAATACTTTTCAAACCGGATCCTGAGATTATGAAGCTTGTAAAAAGTTGTTCCTTCAATAGTTATCAGTACAGGACGTTCAGAGCTGGTTCCTTTTCCCGTCTTCAGAACCACTGCAGCGAGGTTTGCAGCCACTAACACTGCCGCCCGGTCAATAAGGGTGTCAATAATATATGCGGTGACCCTCCTGTCATTTACCTCTGTTAAGCGGTCAGCAAGAATATTATCGGCTGAATCGGGATTTGTCACGAAATTATTGGCTTCCCCTGTGGTAAGATCACTGATATCATTAAGCCTGTCCCCTGCTTCAGCAGATAATAGACCTTCCGTGGCAGCAGCCTTCAGGACTGTAAGGCATAAACCTCCGAAATATCCTCCTGAAAACATCTTCTCAAAAGTATAATTGCCCGGGTTGTTTGTTGTGTTATCAAACATTATATCAAGATCGGTTCTTGGTGCCTTTCCAAAATTACCCGATTCGACATTGACAATCTGATTTCCGGTCTGATCAAGTTCCGGCTTCTTCAGAATATTACGGTTAGCTTCAATGTAGCAGGTATTAGTTCCGGTGCCAAGGATAAAACCCATAAAGGAATCGTAGGTTTTGCCAAAAGATCTCGATTTTCCTGCCAGGAGAGTGGCAACGGTATCGTTAAGAAGGACTATCTTTTTCCCCTTCGACCCCAGGGCTTCCAGGAGTGATTTACCTATAATCTGACCAACCACTTCGGGGGCCCTGACCTCTTTGCAGAACTGTAACAGCCGTCCGTCTTTGTCAGGAAATATCTCTGTGGGATAGGAAAAGCAGAATCCTATCCTGTTTGATCTGCCGGCAAATTGTTCAATATATCCGGCCATTGTCTGAAAGAATTCAGTCTTGGTAACTTCCCTGTCGAGCCCGGGCATAAGTTTGTTTTCAAGCCCCTCAATTTCAAGATTCCCGTCTGTCTTGAATGAAATCAGAGCTGATCTGAAATTTGTACCTCCTGCATCGATTGCAATCACAGGAGTCTCCTTAAGGAATTCATTCTCTGCTTCAATATAGGTTGGGATCATCCTTAACGAGCTTTGTTCCCCTTTCAGCCCTTTCTTCATTTCTGAAAGGAATAACTCAACAAGAAAATCCATTTCAATATCACAGGCTCTTAACCTGTGGTCCTTAAGAAATCTGTCTGCTTTTTCCATTTTATTTTTTCTTATTTATAAATACTTTTATTTCCGTCTGACAAAAAATAAAAAAATGCCGGATAGCCGTTTTCAGATCACCAAAGTATAAAAAATATTTATCTTAACTTTATAGCTAACCAGCAACAAGCAACAAGTAGCCGGGAAAAATTATTTAATATCTTTATTTAATCAGATT
>DAIUKI010000148.1:0-6906 GCA_036848255.1 Bacteroidales bacterium
CGGGATTTATAAACATTGGGGCCTTTATTTTTTCTATAAATATGTAGTTCCTAACGGAACTGTCCCATAGGGACAAAATATTTATAGCCATTGTTTTTAATTTTTTTTTAAAGTCCCGTATGGGACGAAATAAAGAATAACGGACAATAGTGAAAAAGTTATCGTAATACGATGATTATTATATGTAAAACGATGATTATTATACCTGAAACGATATCATTTTGAACCGGTGTTCCATATTTCCCATGACCTTTCAGCCTGGGAATAAAGCATTTTGAGACCCGACAACACAGTGCATCCTCTCTCCTGCCCCATTTTAAGAAATGCTGTTATCTCCGGATTATATACAAGGTCGAAAAGAATATGGCTGTGCCCGAGAAGATCGTACGCAATATCCGGTTTGGACTCAGTTTCAGGATACATTCCAAGCGGTGTGGTGTTTATGATCAGCTGTGAGGCCCAAATGATCGAAGGATCAAGATCCGCATAAGTCAGGGTCCATGGTTTCTTCTCCCTGGAAATTAGGGTATATTGAATCTTCAGTTTTTTCAGGACATGGCAGACCGACTTCGAACTTCCACCCGTGCCAAGAACTATTGCCCTTGTAATTTCCGGATTCATAACAGGTTTAAGGGTATCCATGATCCCTGTTATATCGCTGTTGAATCCGATGAGAACGGGTTTGTCACCGGAATTTCTAATTCTGATCACGTTCACCGCTCCAACCTCCATCGCTTCACGATCGATCCTGTCAAGGAATTGCATTACGGAGGATTTATAAGGGATTGTCACATTTAATCCGTCGAGATCATTTTCAATGATAAGGTCAGTCAGAAGGCTGATGTCTGACAGCGGAAAATTATTGTAGGTACAATCCTTTATATTTTCACGCAAAAACTTTTCGGTGAAGTATCTTTTTGAGAAAGAATGTCCCAGGGGGAATCCTATGAGTCCGAATCTTCTCATACCCGACAGAAAAATTATCCTTTCATGTTTTCGGGAAGGAACTGGAAGAAAGTGTCCCCCCTTAGGCCAAGGCGGAGTGATTCAAGAGCGATTATCTCGTTCGGCGCAATATTTCCAAGATTGACATTAGCGCCAAAATGCTTTATGAACCAGGCCTGCTGCGATTTAAGTGGAGCCTCCCACAACACATTTTCAAACTTTACATTTTCGGATATCTTCTCAATAAGAGGCATATTGACAGATCCATCATCATTGTAGATCCCTATTGTTCCTGACTCCCGGGCTTCGGCAATTACCTTGACCGAGCCGGCATCAAGCTCTGATTTCATCATTTCAACCCATTCGCCGGGAGAATAGATTATATCCTTTTTCTTGGATCCGACTTCTGAAATAACTGTTACCCTCTTTGAAAGGATACTTATATATTCAAGCTTCTTTTTATATTCTATTTCATACGATCCGTCGGAGACTTCCACCAGGTTAACCTCGTGTTTATCAATAAATTCAATATATTCATCGAACATATTCCTTATTACAAAGGCTTCAAAAAGAGTACCCCCGAAATAAGGGATGCATCCGGCGCTCCTATAGATTTTGAGTTTCTGTTCAAAGCCAGGAGTGATAAGTGATGTTCCAAATCCAAGCTTCACAAAGTCGGTATACTCACTGCCCACCGACATGAAATCTTCAGCTTCCCGTATGCTAAGACCCTTATCCATGACCATTGTAAGACCGAGGTTTCTTGGCTTTGGAGGACGTTCAGGCAGAAATGGAAGTATGTTTTTCATAACAAATAATGGAATCAGTTACAGGATATTTGGTGTGCGGTATGCAGATAGTCAACGAAGATTATAATTTTCGAGGAGCTTCTTGATCTTACGGTTAAACAGGTTAACCGGAAAAATATCATGAAACTCCCTGAAGAGTTCCTTGTCAACGTCAAGGGCAAGAGACAGATGTCTGTGTGCCTTTTCCATCGCCCCTTCGTGCAGGTAATATGAAGCGAGTATGTAATTTATTCCGGGAACGTCTCCGATTACTTTGTACGCTTTTTCCAAATATGGCAGAGCCCTTGGGACAAAGCCATCGTAGAGGATCATTCTGCCAAGATCGGTCCATATCTCATTATAATATGCATCAAGCTTCAATGCCTCCCTGAAGCACCGCAGAGTATCCTTTTTCTCATTCTTTGCATAGTGAGCCTTCCCGAGCATATACCATATTTCAGGATTTTCATCATCGAGCCTGACTGCCTTTCGCAGGAAAATAAGGGCATCATCGGGAACGCCTGATTCAAGTGCCAGAATACCAAGCCCGAACCACGGATCGGCATATTCCGGAGCGATCTCGATTGCCTCATGATAATACTTCCTGGCCAGGACCAGATCATTTGTTTTTTCATAGCATTCAGCCAGGTAGGTCATAGCCTCGAAACTATCAGGCTCATTCTCGAGATATTCATGATAAACAGGGATGGCGTCCGGATACTTCTCGAGATTGCAGAGGATATTGGCTTTGTTGAATATTGCAAATGTATTCTGGTTATTTATTGCAAGAGCATAATCATAAGCTTCCAGCGCTTTTTCATAATCCTCCTGCTTGTTATAAATTATTCCAAGATTGTACCAGGCGCTGTCGGAAAACGGTTCGACCTCGAGGTATTTTAAGTAATATGAGATACTCTTCTCAAAATCCTCGGTCTTTTCATAAGCATATGCCAGGTCATAAAGATGGGCATAGAAGTCGGGCTCAAGGGTCAGCAGTTTTTTCATGTAAGGTATCAGATACTCATAATAATTGAGGTTCTGAAGTACTGAAGTTATTGAGAAAAGGATATTTCCGGGATCGTCAGAATCAAGAGTAAGGGCAAAGTCGAACATCTTCTTTGCACCATTTATATCGCCAAGGATACCCATGGCAGTTCCTTTTGCCACATAGATCTCGTGATTTCCCGGCTCAATATTTTCGAGTTTCTTCAATATCCTGAGCGCTTCCACGGCACGTCCCTTGTCGAGCAGGACCCTGGCTTTCCGGAGCTGGATCGAAACAGAATTCGGATGTTGTTCAGTGGCAAGAGTGGCAGCTTCAAATGCTTTTATCGAATTATTGCTCTCAATATAATAATCGATAATCGTCTCAAATTCAATAACATCGAAGAAATAGCTTTCATTATTCTTCTTCATCCGTTCAAATTTCTGGACGGCATTCTTCAACTCCTCCTCATAGAAAAAACTGAACTTGTCTTCTTCCATCCCCTGTAAAATATTGACTACAAATTTAATAACATTTTAAATAATCCGTTTTAGGTCATTCTTTTATTATCAACATTTTAACTATTTTTTAAACAGCTGAAAAACAGTACAATAAGAATAAAAATGAAGCATTTTACTATTTTTTGATTTCTTAACGCAACCTCCCGGCTGGTTTTTCCATCTATTGAGTTAGAAACAAAGACCAATTAACCGCATATAGATCATTTACCCTGGAATTAACCTAAATTCTACCTTCGAAGAACCGGGCATAAACCCGGTTTTTCATTTAATATGGCCGCATCAATAATTTTTATTCTCAGGCGACCGTTTATCTTATATAACTGCTTTTACCTTGTTGAAATGAAAAATTTAAAATATCTACACCCGGCAGCACTGTTTTTACTGCTGATTCCGGTACTTTTATCATGTAAAAAGAACGAAAACCCCATTGTTTATGAGAAGGGACTTTTCCCTGATACATTATTACCTCTGACAGGCCTGAATTCGGCCTATGATGATTACAATCTCAATATTTACACCCTGAATAACTATTTGCCCGTGATTTTTTCGAGCAACCGGTTAAGCAACGGAGGACAATTTGATCTTGTACAGGGTGTGGTTACTTATATTTTCGATCAGACCACCGGAGAATTTCTCCTTCAGTCGGAGAATAACAATGATCCTTTCTTTTCAGAGCTTACAACAAAACTGAGCACTGAGGGGAACGATTTTGGCCCTTATCGTTTATTCAGTTCCCTTGACGGTTATGAGTATACAATAGTTTCATCTGTTAACGACAACGGAAATCTTGACTTTAATTACGTCATGAATCTTCCATATTTCGGAGCAACGGTTCCGTCGGTGTCTGGTCTGTTTCCTGCAGCAAAACTCAATTCTGCATCCAATGATGCCTATATTTGCTTTGACACCAACCACGACTCAGTGTATTACACATCAGACGCAGATGGTGATTTCAACATTTATATGCTGGAAAGAGATCCATTGATAAAAATCGAAACCTGGCTGAATTCTGTCTGGGAGGCCCCGCTAAAGGTTAATGTTCTTAACAGCGCCGGCAATGACAAATGCCCATTCATCTTCAGGAAGATCATGGTATTTGCATCGGACCGCGACGGAGGATTTGGAGGCTTTGACCTCTATTATTCCAGGTTTAAAAACGGTAACTGGGAGACCCCTGTGAACATGGGTTCGAAAATAAACACCTCTTCTGATGAATACAGACCAATTCTGTCAGGAGATGAAAATTTCACGAATATGTTCCTGATGTTCTCTTCAAATCGTCCCGGCGGCCTGGGAGGATTCGACCTATATTTTACAGGGATAGAAAACCTGCCCAAATAAACCCACCCCATGTTTTCTGCCCAATGCCTGACGCCTGACATCTGACGCCTCCTCCTGTTACCAGCGACATTCAATCTTTCTTATTTATTCTGAACGGCCATCAGAGTATTCCTGAGAAGAGCGACTCTGGTCATGGGGCCGACTCCCCCCGGAACAGGTGTTATATACGAACAAAGTGGGGCAACATTCTCAAAATCAACATCTCCGACGAGCCTCCATCCCGATTTACAGCCAGGATCAGTAATGCGTGTAGTGCCCACATCGATCACCACTGCACCCGGCTTGATCATATCAGCCTTTAAAAATCCGGGGGAGCCCATCGCGGCTACAATTATATCGGCTTTCTTCAAATGGGCGGTAATATCATTTGTCCTGCTATGTACCACAGTTACAGTTGCATCCATCCCTTTCTGCGACATAAGGATACTCAGAGGGCGTCCTACAATGCTACTTCGCCCGATAATTACGCACTCCCTGCCTGAAGTCCCTATATCATAATGATGCAGAAGCTCAACAATTCCGTATGGTGTGGCAGGGAGGTATCCGGGAAGGCCGATTACCATTCTGCCTATGTTTACCGGATGAAAGCCATCCGCATCTTTTTCAGGATCAATTGCTTCAATTATCCTGTTCTCTGAAATATGGTCAGGAAGCGGAAGCTGAACAATAAAGCCGTCGATATCCTGATCTTCATTAAGCTCGTTTATCCTGGCGACAAGCTCTGCTTCAGTCACATCATCCTTAAGCCGGATAAGCGTTGATTTGAAGCCAACCTCGGCACAATCCTTAACCTTATTTCTTACATAAGTTTCGCTTGAACAGTTGTTTCCGACAAGGATTGCACCAAGATGAGGTATCTTCCTTCCTGATTCCTTCCTCCTTGCAACCTCTTCAGCAATTTCAAGCCTGATCAGGGATGCTGTATGCTTTCCGTCAATAAGATTATACATATTCCTGTTTATCTTTTCCCCATCATTCTTGCCGAATTCTTGCTTTTTGTCATCATCTTCATCATGCGGCGGGTTTCATCAAACTGCTTAAGAAGCTTGTTTACCTCCTGAACAGATGTGCCGCTGCCCAAAGCTATCCGTTTCCGCCGGCTGCCATTAAGCACTACCGGATTCGTTCTTTCTTCGGGGGTCATGCTTCTTATAATCGCCTCGATCCCCTTGAAGGCATCGTCGTCGATGTCGAGGTCCTTAACGGCCTTGCCAACACCAGGGATCATCGACATAAGGTCCTTGACATTGCCCATTTTCTTTATCTGCTGTATCTGGGATATGAAATCGTTGAAATCAAACTGATCCTTTGCGATCTTTTTCTGGAGCTTCCTCGCCTCTTCAGAATCATATTGCTCCTGCGCTTTTTCGACTAACGATACAATATCCCCCATTCCAAGTATCCTGTCGGCCATACGGGCGGGATAGAAGACATCGACGGCATCCATTTTTTCGCCTGAACTGATGAACTTTATAGGCTTGTCAACGACTGACCGTATTGATAATGCAGCACCGCCCCGTGTATCACCATCAAGCTTGGTAAGCACAACACCGTCGAAATTGAGCCTGTCGTTGAATTCTTTGGCAGTATTCACTGCATCCTGCCCAGTCATTGAATCCACCACAAAAAGTATCTCATGGGGGTTGACAGCATCCTTTATTGCAGCTATTTCATTCATCATCTCTTCATCAACAGCAAGGCGTCCGGCTGTATCGATTATCACAACATCGTGGCCCTTCAACTTTGCCTCCCTGACGGAGTTTTTTGCGATCTGAACAGGATTCCTGCTTCCCTCTTCAGTATATACAGGCACCTCAATCTGACTGCCAATGATTTTAAGCTGTTCGATAGCCGCGGGTCTGTAAACATCCCCGGCAACAAGAATGGGATTCTTTCCCCTTTTGGTTTTCACCATTCTGGCCAGTTTCCCGCTGAAAGTCGTTTTTCCTGATCCCTGCAGACCTGCTATAAGGATAATGGAAGGATTTACCTTTATATTAATATCGGTCCTGTCCCCTCCCATCAATTCAACCAGCTCGTCGTGAACTATCTTGATCATCATCTGCGAGGGATTTACTGATTTCATCACCTCCTGACCAAGCGCCTTGATTTTTACGGCATCGGTGAACTGCTTGGCAATCCTGAAGTTCACATCTGCATCAAGCAGAGCCCTTCTTACTTCCTTAAGTGTCTCAGCAATATTGATTTCGGATATTCTCCCTTGTCCCTTAAGGATCTTGAAGGATTTTTCAAGCCGGTCGCTAAGTGTTTCAAACATATCTTTATATAAGGAAAATTAAAATAATTACATTCTTTCAGGCATTTC
>DAIUKI010000149.1:0-6873 GCA_036848255.1 Bacteroidales bacterium
CCCCTTCAGGGCTTAACATCTGTTTTTGTCATCTACCCCCGGTTGCACCGGGGGTTATTCATATCGCACCACTAATATGGTGCCTTTGTAAAACCCTTACAGGGTTCCGTATCATGATAAGGTCACTACCGCTCATCGGATTCAAAAAGAATTAGAGGGATCCTATTTGGCAAAACGTACTAAATATAGATTTAATACAATAAATATAATCTGTAATGTCCGACTAAAAGATTGAGCTTCATTACTAATGACAAACGTTTTGCGAGCTAAGGGTAAGGGGATAAAAAAAAAGGAAATAATAGTAACCAAATCTTAACTTTGAGCGTCAAAGGTTCGTAATGGATCCTGAAAACGACATATATTATATCGGTCAGGTGCTTGAAGGCAAGATAAATGCCTTTGCATATCTTGTTGATAAACACAAAGATAAGGCGTTCAATCTTGCTTTCAGGATCTGCGGGAACCGCGAGGAGGCTGAAGAGGTCGCCCAGGATGCATTCTTAAAAGCCTATAGATCGCTGAAGGATTTCAGGCAGAAAAGCAGTTTTGCCACCTGGCTCTTCAGGATTGTATATAATACTGCGATTTCGCTTGTAAGAACCAGGAAAAACAGAGTATTATCCGTTGAAGAATTTCCGGCTGATGCAGTTGATTTTCTTGGATTGGACGTAAGCGATGAGGAAGCGTCTGATGACTACAGGAATTCACTGATTAATTTCGCCCTTCAGAAGATCTCCGGGGAGGAAAGAGGACTAATCACCCTATACTATTATGATGACCTCGATACCGAAGAGATCTCAAGGATCACAGGAATTAGCAGGTCGAATATTAAGGTAAGGCTCTTCAGGGCCAGGCAGAAGATGGCTGAGATTATAAGAAAAGTTGAAATGAAAAACGTGTTTTTACCATGAATAACCGGGAGATGGATGACGAAGACCTGCTGAGGAAATTTCTCGATCCCGAAAAGATAGAGAGAGCCCCCGCCGGATTTACAACTAAAACACTGACAAGGATCCGGATTGAAACCCGGTCATCAGTGGAACATGATGGCTTCTTTGCAAGAAACAGGGTGCCGGTTATATTTGCGGTAATCACTGCCGGACTGATAATAGCTGCAATCCTGATCCCTGCTGGCGATACAGGTTCCCTTGGTTCAGAAGTCTGGAAATATTTCCGGGATATTGAATTGACATTACCAGGTCTTATCCTGCCAAAGTGGGCATCATATGCGATGATCGGGATATTTGTAATGGGATTTTTTGACAGGGCTCTGTCAGGAATATTCCATAAGGGTAAGAACCCCTAAGCCTTAAGGACCTGGGAATTCAACCCTTTTGCATTGAGCGATCTGCTCATAGCCTGGAGTATCTCTCTGATTCCAAGCTTGATCTCACAGCTTCCTTTCAGATGTACTATAAGGGCACACTGTTCAGCCTGTACCGAATCGTGGCCGCAAATCTCAACGAGCGATTTAATGACATGATCAAAGGTATTGACTTCATCATTGTAAAGGATGAGGGTATGGATCTCACCCGTCCTGCCCAGTTTGTCACTCCTGTGTAATGTTTTTTCCTTCATCACTATTTCTCAAAAAGTTGCTTTGCCGTCTCTACCGGGATCTCCCTGCTGCCCAGATATGCAGATACTTTTGCATCACGGTAACCATTCCGTTTTAATAGGTCCGCATATTCAGAAGCGCTTTCAAAAGTAATAAATTTTCCAATCAGATAAACAAATGTACCACCGTCAGCCGGAATTATCTCAAAACCGCGACTGCCTGCCATTTTTGTGAACGCCTCAGTGGTTTCATCTCCCAGCGGTTTAACCGATCTGGTAACTTCAACCCTGAAAACCAGTGTTGAAACCTCTGCTTCAATGGGTTTCTCCTGTTGTACAATTATAGTGAGGGGTTTCTGACCCCATTCACTTTCCATCAGTGAAGCTCTGTCAAGTGAAACCGCTTTCCCGTCGAGTACCGCGGTTATAAAAGAGTCCCTGAATCCCATTTGCCTTACAGTCAGCAGCGACCGGCCTGCATCTTCCATCCTCCTGAACATCCCTGCAAAGTAACGGGTGGATCCCGTACCTGATACCTTAAATCCGGATACCGGAGATATACCTTTAAAGAAATCCTGTTCCAAAGTTTTGTTGAACACTCCCATCTGGATACGATACACCAGTCCGGCAGGTAATTCAGGATCAGTTTCAATTTTCTGACCTTTCAGGCGTGCAGGATCAGTTTCAACATTGAATAATGAGTAGATTTCTTCTCTTTTGACTTTTTCAGGCAATGCAGGTTCCGGCACAACTTTACTTGTTACCGTGGGTTTGTTTACCGGTGGAGCGGAAACAGGATTCCCGAACTTTTCATCTGCCATCTTTTGATATTCAGAGGCAAGCGATTCCAGTTCTGAAATCCTCGACTTTGCTGCCGGCCTCTGCGAAGGAGCCATTTTGTCATATCCCTTCCTGTAGTCAGCTGCCAGGGCATTCAGGGAATCAGCTTTTACCTGGTAATTCATTGCCTCCGACAGCACCCTGTCATATTCAGGAGGCACATCCTTTTTCCGGGGAAGCTCTTTAACAACAGGTTGAGGTGTTTTCTTTTCCGGAGTGACCTTTTGTGCCGTCAAAACCTCATTACCACTATTCCGCTCCTTGCATTCCTGAATATATTTTGCAATATCCATATCCCTTGCTTTCTTCTTACCTGCTTTTTCTTCAAAATTACCGTATGATTCCATGGCCTCCGGAAACCTGCCCGCCATCTGCTGTGACCGTCCAAGGTAAAACCAGGCATCATCCGGAATGCTTTTAATGTCGAGTGACCCATTAATCGCTTCCCTCAGGAAGTCTGAAGCTCTGTCATTTTCCCTGTTCATCTTTACAAGACATACACCGGAATAATACTTATACAGCGGATCCCTCGAATAAACCTGCAATAAGGTTTCAAATTCACTTAAAGCCTGGTCATAGTCTCCTTTTGAGAAAGCATCCATAGCCGCCTGACGGGAAGGCTTATGCTGACTCTCCTGCGAATCCATAACGGAAACCGGCAGATGGGCAAGGATCATAATTAAAATCCTGACAAGAGTGTATTTGATTTTTATTTTCATCAAGTGAATTATTTCAGTTAATCTGGTTATATCGTTTTGATATCATTATGATATCGAAACAATATCATTTTTATATCATTTTGATATCAAAATGATATCACGTGAAGATAGAACAATTGTGTTAATAATAATTCTTCTCATATAATCAGAATACGGTTCAAACTTCGTAAATTTAACCCTAAATACAAAATCCATACCACATGATTCAACTAAAAGAGGGAATGAGAGCTCCGTCATTCGAAGGCGTTGACCAGGATGGAAAAAAATTAAAGTTGAGTGATTTTTCAGGAAAGAAGCTGGTACTTTACTTCTATCCAAAGGACAATACTTCGGGATGCACCGCTGAGGCATGCAGTCTCCGCGACAGCCATGATGAGTTCCTTGGAAAGGGCTTTGCAGTGATAGGTGTCAGCACTGACAGTGAAAAATCGCACAAGTCGTTCGCTTCAAAATACTCACTGCCATTCCCCCTCATTGCCGATACCACAAAGAAAATAGTAAATGATTACGGAGTATACGGCGAAAAGAAGATGTACGGGAAAAGCTTTTTTGGTATTATAAGAACAACTTTCATAATTGATGGTAACGGGATAATCGAAAAAATCATCTCAAAAGTAGACACAACAAATCATTCAGAACAAATTTTTAAATTGTATCCTTAAAAAACCAATAATATGAGCAACGGAAGAAAAGAAATAGATAAAGACAAGCTTAAAGCGCTGGAAGTGACCCTCGGCAAAATTGAAAAAGATTTTGGGAAAGGGACCATTATGAAACTGGGCGATCATGCCATTGAAAATATCCAGGTCATATCATCAGGGTCCATCGGTCTCGATGCCGCTCTCGGTATTGGAGGATTTCCCAGGGGTCGTGTTATAGAGATCTACGGCCCGGAAGCATCAGGTAAGACCACACTGGCAATTCATGCAATCGCGGAAGCTCAGAAGAACGGTGGCATTGCCGCGATAATTGATGCCGAACACACGTTTGACAGGAATTACGCGGAAAAACTCGGCGTTGACGTTGAGAATCTACTGATCTCACAACCCGACAACGGGGAGCAGGCTCTTGAGATCACTGATAACCTTATCAGGTCAGGAGCTCTTGATATTATTGTAATCGATTCCGTTGCAGCGCTTACGCCAAAAGCTGAAATTGAAGGCGAAATGGGCGATCAGAAAATGGGACTTCAGGCGAGGTTAATGTCACAGGCTCTCCGTAAACTGACTGCAAATATCAGTAAGACAAATACTTCATGTGTATTCATAAACCAGCTGAGAGAAAAGATAGGTGTGGTGTTCGGCAATCCGGAAACTACCACAGGCGGTAACGCCCTTAAGTTTTATGCTTCGGTAAGGGTTGATATCCGGAGAACAAACCAGCTCAAGGATGGTGAGGAGATTATCGGAAGCCGGACAAGGGCTAAAATAGTGAAGAATAAGCTTGCCCCGCCATTCAGAAAGGCTGATTTCGATATTCTTTACGGTGAAGGCATTTCCCAGCTCGGTGAAATCGTTGATCTTGGCGTTGATCTCGAAATAATAAGGAAGAGCGGTTCGTGGTTCAGTTATAACGAAACAAAGCTCGGACAGGGAAGAGATGCTGTAAAGCAGATCATTAAGGACAATCCTGAACTTTATGATGAACTGAAAACCAAGATATTCGAAGCGCTTAAGAAATAATTATCCAATTTATCGGTATCTGTTATGAGAAGATCTTTTTATTTGCTGATATTCACTATCGGCTTCATTTCTGTTTCGTGCAAACAGAATACCCCGGCTCCTGTCGCTGAACCTGTCACGGAATTCAGTGTAGGTCTTACGGATGAAGAAAAGGCCGGAGGGGTAATGACACCTGAAATAATGCTTAAATTCGGCCGGCTCGGGTCATTTGCACTTTCCCCCGACGGTTCAACTCTTCTTTATACTGTTACCCGGACCGACCTTCAGAGTGAGACCAGGAAAACAGATATTTTCAAAGTTCCTTCCGCTGGAGGAGAACCTGTTAAGCTGACTTCAGAAGGCGGTAATTCCCCGCAATGGTTCGACAATGGCAAAAAGATAGCATTTGTCAGGGGCAGTGATCTGATGACAATGAATCCGGATGGTTCTGAGCAAATGAAAGCGGAGGGGATCTCCGGTTTTGAGATATTTAATATCTCTCCCGACGGAAAGAAAATTTTCTTCACTAAAAGGATCAAGCTTGATCAGACTGCAAACGAAAAGCATGGCCTTCCGAATGCAAGGGTCAGGATCATTGATGACCTTATGTACAGGCACTGGAACGCATGGAGCGACTATTCATACAGCCATATCTTTGTCGCATCATTCAACGGATCATCGGTGTCGGGGGAAAAAGACATTATGCAGAACCAGAAATTTGAATCCCCCACTGCACCATATTATGATGAACGTGAAATTACATGGAGCCCTGATGGAAGATACATAGCCTACACCTCCAAAAGGCTCAGGGGAATTGAAGATGCAAGAAGCACCAATTCTGACATTTTTCTCCATGAGATTGCTACAGGCAAAGAAATAAATATTACCGAGGGCAACAATGGCTACGACAGGTTCCCCGTTTTTTCGCCCGATGGCTCAAAAATAGCTCTGCAGAGTATGGAGAGGAATGGCTACGAGGCTGACCTTGACCGTCTTGTAATATATGATATCCAGGGGAAAACCCGAAACTGGATTTCAAAAGAATGGCAGTTTGATGTCGAAAACCTTGCCTGGGCAGATGAGCAGAGTGTTTATTTTACATGTTCTTATCTGGGCACCTCTCAACTTTTCAGGATCAACCTGAATGTAAAGAATATTGAAAAGGTCACTGAGGGCGTTCATAATCTGGGACCTATAAACCTCCGCTCAGGTGTACTTGTAGCAGGGCTCGCTTCAATGTCGATGGCTCCGGAAATCGCGAAGGTGGATATGAATTCGGGAGAGATGAGCCAGGTTACTTTTATAAATAAAGACATTTATGAATCTGTGAGAATGGGCAAAGTCGAGGAGAAATACATCAAGACCAAAGACAACAAGGATCTTCAGATGTGGCTGGTCTTTCCTCCCGATTTTGATCCTGCCGTAAAATATCCTGCACTCCTGTTCTGTAATGGGGGGCCCCAGTCGACCCTTGATCAGTTCTGGTCGTACCGCTGGAACCTGCAGATGATGGCAGCCAAAGGCTACATTGTGATAGCTCCGAACCGGAGGGGCGTGGCAGGCTTCGGCCAGGCCTGGAAGGAACAGATATCCGGGGATTACGGAGGTGCAAATATGCAGGATTACCTCGATGCCACCGATGCCATGGCGAAGGAGCCCTATGTAGATGCCGGCAGGCTTGGTGCAGTCGGCGCCAGCTACGGCGGCTATTCTGTTTATTACCTTGCCGGGATACATGGCGGACGCTTCAAGGCTTTTATTTCACATTGTGGAATGTTCAATTTCACAAGCTGGTACGGCTCCACCGAGGAACTCTGGTTCCCGAACAAAGACATCGAAGGTCCATACTGGAATAATCCTAAAAGCTACCAGTACTCTCCGCATTTAAGGGTGGATGAGTGGGATACTCCGATACTTATTATTGTCGGGGCAAATGATTTCAGGATACCATACACCCAGAGCATGGAAGCGTTCCAGGCGGCCCAGATTCAGAATATTCCCAGCAGGATGCTGTTTTTCGAGGATGAGACTCATTTTGTCGTGAAACCACAGAATTCAGTGATCTGGCAAAGGGAGTTTTTCGAGTGGCTGGATAC
>DAIUKI010000150.1:0-6858 GCA_036848255.1 Bacteroidales bacterium
TGAAAAGTTCCATTTTTGAGATAACTTTCTGTAACAAAATCTCAAGAAAATCGTATATTCAGACACCCGTATATTATTGAACAATATTTTAACTTTGATTATCAAAATTATATTGAGTAAAATGTGACTGATGAGAGACTTTGAAAAGTATTTAAGTAGTTTGATACTCTTTACATTTCTACTTCTCACTATCACTTCCTGTAAAAAGGAGGGTGTTCCTGTCGACGATGATGAACCATTAATTAGAAAAGAAGACACACTTAAAACCTATTCACCAACAGTTAAATTTGAAGTAACTGGTCGTTTACTTGAAGGGAAACGCATTGATTGTATTGAACCTAACTACAAAGGCAATACCTGGATAGCAAGCGGACAGGAACTTTTCCATTATAAAAATGGGACTTTGGAAAATTCGTACCCCCTTGACTTTTCAATCCTTGATATCTCAATTGCAGGCGATGAATCGTTATGGATTGCCACAGGTGGTGGTGGATTGGGGCATCTTGCTATAAATGGCATTACCTGGTTTACAGTAGCTAATTCGGGAATCCCCAGGGATTATATTGCAAATGTGGAAGTTGGATTGGATGGAAGGGTCTGGTTTTCCAGTGGAGCGCATGATTATGGTGGGTTGGTAGTTTATGATGGTAAAAAATTTGATCTGTTTACTCCCGACAATTCGATTTTGAACCAGCATGTTATCGATGATATCGGTATTGACCATAACGGAGCTATCTATTTAATGACATTAAGTACGGTAAATAAAACAAATATCTATCGTGTTTCAGATGATACCTGGGAATGCCTTGGGAATGAGAACGGAACATTTTATTGGGTGACAGTAGTTACCGTTAGTCCTTCCAGTACTATTTACCTTCTTGAAGATTTTATGCTATCATCCTCAACAGCCGATACAAATAAATTTTATATAAATAGGAATTACAAATGGGAAAGGCTGAAACCAGATTTTGTGAATTCCCGACTTTCTTTCTTTACGGCTCTTAAAGCTGACAGGAGAGATTATTGCTGGGCTGCTGATATAGAGGGCAATTCATATTTACTCCATGTCTTTAACGGGAGTACATGGGAATTGGCTCCAACTGGACTTTTTAACGGGGATAAAATTTCGACAATAGAAACTGATTTCGATAATAATATATGGATCGGTACTGCCAAAAATGGGATATTCATAATAAAACAATGATAAACGCTCCACTAAAACCGACATTGCTGATTTTTAGTGAGATTAACGGTTTTTCTATCATTCTTTTCATTTAATCCGTTGTTGTTTCCGAATGTATGTTTCTTGTTTCCAGACTTTTTCCTGAAGTGGTCAAAGAAGGACGGATTTTGAAGAAAATCAGACCATTATAAACCCTGATTAGAGCTGTTTTTTGTTTGGCACCAGTTTGTCGCCTGGATTTGGAAAGGGGATATTTTTACGAAAATTGGTTGTGTGGATATATTGACAGTTAATCTCAGAAAATATAATTTGGAATAATTCAAATAAGTCCTCACAAAAAGTGAGCATAATGCGACCTCAAATTTTAGACAAACGAGGAGATGTAATTATTTTTGAGACTAGTTTGTGAACAATCTACAAGCTTGTTGTGTTGAATTACCTAACTTCTCAATCGCGGATCAAAAATGTCATAACTTTGTAATGTGAAAATCCTATCACTCATATTAATTTTTTACATTTTACTTATTTCATCCTATCCATGCTGCGAAGAGACTGGGAAGACGAATATTTCTGCAAATCTTACAGAACACGATTCAGGAGATCATAGTAATACTTGCACTGATATTTGCTCTCCATTCTTTGAATGCGGATCTTGCACGGGGTTTAGCAATCCGGAACATCTCTCTACAATTGATCCCAAATTAGTGCTCCTTGATGCGGATGAATCAACATTCTGCCCTCCTATTGATTTTGACTATTTCAATCACATCTGGCAACCTCCTAAGATCAGTTAATGTTTCCGGTTCTGATGAATTCAGTTAATTCATCCATACATCATTAATTAACATTAACTCGATTTTCAATGAAAAGAATGATTTTATTGATACTTGCTATTTTCAGCATTTCAAATAGTTTTTCTCAGAATACTTTTAAAGCTTTCATCAAAGACTCTTCTACTGAAGAATCTTTAGCCGGAGCAACTGTTGTTCTGAATGGCACAAATGTTGGCAGTGTTTCTGACACTACTGGTTTAGTAGAACTCAGAGATATTCCGGATGGAAAACAAATTCTTGTTTTCAGCTATGTTGGCTATAAGAATAGGGTCTATACATTGACATTCCCATTGCGATCCTCAGAGACCCAAATTATATTTATGGAAAGCGCGGCTGAGGAAATAGAAGAAGTTGTAATTTCTTCGACGCGAAGCACCAGAACTATCGGTAATATTCCCACACGGGCAGAATTTATTGCCGGTGAGGAACTGGAGGAGAAAGGTAATATGAAACCGGGTGATATTCGAATGATGCTCAACGAGAGCACCGGCATACAGACCCAACAAACATCAGCTACTTCCTACAATTCAAGCATCCGTATTCAGGGTCTGGATGGAAAGTATACTCAGATCCTTAAAGATGGAATGCCCCTATATTCAGGATTTTCAGGTGGATTGAGCCTGCTACAGATTGTTCCATTGGATTTAAAACAGGTTGAAGTAATAAAAGGAGCTGCCTCCACACTCTATGGAGGTGGTGCTATTGCGGGCTTAGTCAACCTGATATCTAAACTTCCAACAGAAGACAGGGAATTGAGCTTTTTGTTTAACGGTACATCAGCGTTGGGGCTTGATGCGAGTGGTTTCTATTCGCAAAGATTTGGTAAAATAGGAACTACCGTATTCACCTCATATAACATGGGAAACCCATATGATCCCTCTAACATTGGATTTACTGCTATACCTGAATTTAAGCGTATCACTTTTAACCCTAAACTATTTTTCTTTTTGTCCGATAAGACAAATATGAATTTAGGTTTCAACAGTACTATAGAGGATAGAACAGGAGGTGATATAAAATTAATTGAAGGTAACGGAGACATTTCTCATACCTATTTTGAGGAAAACAAAACCAAACGATTCAGCTCACAGCTAAGCATTACCCATAACTTTAATGATAAATCCACATTTGAAGTTAAGAACAGCTTAAGCTACTATGACAGAGGTATAACAACCTCGCTATCACATTTCTCCGGTATACAGTATTCTTCTTTTAGCGAAGTAAACTATAGCCACCGGAATGAAAATTCTGAATGGATAGGAGGTATAAATTTATGGACAGATAAATTCTCGGAAAATGAAATTGACTCAACACTTGCGGTTGACTATAATCATACGACCTTAGGTGGTTTCATCCAGAACACATGGAGTGTAACAAAGAAATTTAGTCTTGAAACTGGTTTTCGTGGTGACTATCTGAAGGAATATGGTTTTTTCGCATTGCCGAGGTTTTCTATGCTTCTGAAAGTAAGCGATAAATTATCTGCTCGACTTGGAGGTGGTTTGGGATATAAAATACCTACCGTATTTACTGAGGATGCAGAAAGGATTCAATTCCGTAATGTATTACCTATTGATGAAACCCATACAAGAGCTGAAAAATCAACTGGTGGAAATTTTGATCTGAACTACAAAACTTCACTCACAAGTAAGGTGTTCATGACAATTAACACCCTGTTCTTTTATACACAGGTAAATAACCCCCTAATTCTGGAACCTAGTATGGATGGTACTTATAAATTCGTCCAACCTGCTGGTTTTATTGATACAAGAGGACTCGAAACAAACATCAAACTCACTTACAATAATTTCAATTTGTTTATTGGGTATACTCTGGCAGATGTAAAACAACATTATAATGGAATCGAATCAAAATATCCTTTGGTAGCAAGACACAGGCTGAATAATGTGCTGATGTTTGAAATTGAAGACAAGCTTAAGATCGGATTGGAGGCTTACTATACCGGGCCACAATTGCTGAACGACGGTGCAAATGGGAAAAGTTATTGGATAACAGGACTCATGATTGAGAAGTTATGGGAGAAGTTTTCAATGTTCATTAATTTCGAAAATTTCAGTGATACTAGACAGACGAAGTTCGACAGCATCTACACTGGAACAACCCAGGATCCGAAATTCAGAGATATTTATGCACCCTTAGAAGGATTCGTTATCAATGGAGGAATTAAGCTTAAATTTTAGTTTTCCATAATAAGAAGGTCCGCAGAAATCTGCGGGCTTCTTAAATATTTGAGTGGGGAGGATCAAAGGATAATGGCTACATTGGGGGGATGTTCATAGGAATGAAATCTTAATACCGAAAAATGATGCGGAATTCCGAATTTACAAGTATTAATGATTCAAAAGTAATCATAAATAGTACGAGAGACTTCAGCAATAGCGTGTTCCCGATCGGGGATACCTTTGTTTATTTTTGTCCATCTTCATCCCAAACCAATCAGCTATCATAAATGATGTTGGTCTGTCTACACGAAGACCCACAATATTCAGACGCTTCATACAAGCATTAACTGCTTTTGGTCCACCAGCTAATCTAAGGCAAATATCTGCAGCGCTATAGGATTGACCAGAATCAATCAGGTGAAGTCTGGTGATAATATGTCTTGACACTTATTCAATCACACTTGTAAATGGATTTTGTTTTGTGGGATTTTTAATTGTCATAATTGCATAACTTTTTGATTGCTGATTTGTTAATATATGAGAGTCAAATTATAGGTTACAAATTTGAGGTAAAAATATCGTTTAAGTGGATTATGATATCCAGTTCTAAGGAAGAAGGAGGTATAAAATGAAAAAAGCAGAAGTAATGAGTTTTGGAAAACCAGATGAGGTTCGTAAGTTCCCAAAGGGACATATGGAACTAATAAAAATTGGAGGAGCAACAGTTGGACGGGCAGTTTTTGAACCTGGCTGGAAATGGTTTGATTCCATACAACCTATAGCAAAAACTAAGAGTTGTGAAGCGCCACATTTTCAGTATCATGTTGCAGGAGTGCTTATGGTAGTTATGGATGACGGGACGAAGTTTGAGTGCCGCCCTGGCGATGTTTCACTACTCCCCTCAGGCCATAATGCATGGGTTGTAGGAGATGAGCCCGCAATTGTAGTAGATTTTCAGGGTATGATTGACTACGCAAAAGCTCCATAGATGAATCAAATTTTATGATTTGTTGCATATGAGGAAAAACTAGTGAATTTAACCACATAGGGTCAGAATATATTTACCACCTCAATCCAGAGTTAAATCCTCATTGTTACCGAATGTATGTTATACTTTTTCAGACCTTCTCTTGAAGTGGTCAAGGAGGGACGGATTTTAACATTATCTGATTGTGGCAGTATCGTCATCATGCATTTGCCGGTCTCCCTGACCACTGCACACAGGTCAAACATTCCGTGCTGATTACAACTTTTTGCTCACATCATATACGAATATCTTATCTGCATGCCTTATATAGAGCCTCTTATCGCATATCACCGGATGGGCCCAGTACATTCCCTTTCCTCCTGACGGTACCCTGAATTCACCGATGACCTCATATTTTTCTGGCGTCGCCCTTACCAGCCTCATTGTCCCTCTCTGGTCGAGTATATAAAGCATTCCATCGGCAAAAGTAATACTCCCTTCATCAATGCCTGCTTTCCATTTCTGAGCGCCTGTCATGAAGTCGAGGCAATACCATCCCCTTGCCTTGCTCCCCGAGCCATAAACATATCCGTCATGAAATATAACACCTCCATGGTGATTATCCATCAGAGCTGACTGCCATACCTTTTCCGGCCTGATTTCCCCGCCCGAAACATTCAGTTTGTAAAGCATGCTGCCTAAGGCATATCCGCTCGAGATGAACACATAACCATTATAAAAGACAGCATCCGAAATATTACAGGCATTTTGATTGACAACATCAACTTTCCAGAGAAGCTTTCCGGACTTTGAGTCGACACCATAATAACATATTGAACTTCCCCCGATCAGATGGCGATAACCTCCGTGATCAGCTACCACAGGTGAGGTATAGGCTTCAACCCCTGCTATTTCAGTGTTGGCCCATTTAAGTTTTCCGGTGGTTTTATCAAGACAAACCTGGTGTCCTTTTTTCCCGCAAGGCCTCACATAAAGATTATTGCCTTCGATCATGACCGATTCTGAATAACCGTATTCGGTCGGCATTGCTTCATATTCCTGGGGCAGGTCGACCTGCCATTTTATCTTCCCGGTTCTGGCATCAAGTGCAGTCAGAAGGCCCATCTCGCCAAGAAAGTAAACATTTCCGTTATCATATGTCGGAGTGCTTCTGGGGCCAATATATGAGCTTGCCCATGAGGCTGTGGTTGACCACTTTCTACCTGATGGGCTTTTCCATAAAAGCTTTCCGTTAAGGTCAAATGCAAAAACATATGGCTGGTCGTTTTCTATTCCTGCAGTAAATAAAAGTCCGTCGGCGATCGACACCGAGCTGAAACCCTCTCCGAGACCCTGAATAGTCATTAAAAGTTCAGGTCCGTTACCGGGCCATTTCTCAATCAGTCCTGTTTCTTTTGATTTGTTTGTACGGTCAGGTCCATGAAAACATGGCCACTCATATTTTGTCTGAGCTGAAGTGTTGTAACCTGCAAACACCATTAAAACCGGTATCGCTACTGTAAAAATTATATTTCTCATTCTATTATTGTTTATTTCTTAAATGCAATGCACCACTCCTGGCCGCAAAATAACAAATCAGGAATAATTATGCAACCTGATATTGTTATGTTTTGTGTTTCCAGACCTTCTTCTGAAGTGGTCAAAGAAGGACGGATTTTGCCTGCAGGGTTG